>NZ_CAXPXK010000082.1:0-86395 GCF_964221125.1 Alloalcanivorax sp. | reverse complement strand
CAATCCCGATCAAGGTAACGTTCATGTGGGCACCTCTTGTAGTCGATTGGTTTTGGTAACTCAATCTTGGCGCATCGTGACGCCGTATTGGCAAGAGGTGTCCATCTCATCATCCCTGTAGGCTCGGATTTGGCCATCCCTGGCCAAATACGGTCCTGGGCAGCCCTGCCCGGCACCTCGCTGATGCGAAGCGGCCACCGCCACGGGTCAGACTGACCGTGTCCAAAAAGCCGTCCGGCCCATTCTACAAAGCTCGGGTTGTGGGAGCGGGCCTTGCCCGCGAAAGGGAGCGAAGCTCCCGGCAAAGGTTGCCCCGCAGGATGCCAGAGACTTTTCTAGCTTCAGCGCCAACAGCCTCTCTGGAATCCTGCCGGCCGGCAAGCCGGCCTTTCGCTTGCAAGGCAAGCTCCCACAACCCGAGCTTCGTAGAATGGTCCTGGCGGTGATTTGGACCCGTGGCGGTACCGCTGCCTAGTGAGCGGGGCAATGGTGGTGCCTGGAGGGAGCTGTTTGGCCAGGGAGGGCCAAACTAACAGCGGCCAGGGGTGAGGCAAGCGTGTTGCGAAGCACTGCTTCGCGCGCCGCCGAACGCCGCCCATCTGTGATGGGTGGCCGGGCCCGCTTGCGGGGCTTGAGCGGTCCCGGAAGGCACCACCATTGCACCGCGTCTCGGATACGGAGCATCGAACACCGGAATAGCAAAGGCCGCCGCCACTCCGCTGGAAGAAAGGGTCATTGCGCCATCGAAAGTCCGGACTTACGGTAAATGCCTCCTTTTTCGACGCGAGCGGCACCATGGACTATCTGCGCACCCCGGACACCTGTTTCGAGAACCTGCCCGGCTATCCCTGGGCGCCCCACTACGCCCAGGTCGACGACGGCGAAGGCCACGAGATGCGCATGCATTACCTGGACGAAGGCGAGCGCGACGCCCCGGTGGTGTTGATGCTGCACGGCGAGCCGTCCTGGAGTTACCTCTACCGGCACATGATCGAGCCGGTGGTGGCCGCCGGCTACCGGGTGATCGCGCCGGACCTGATCGGCTTCGGTCGCTCCGACAAGCCGGTGAACCGCGAGGACTACACCTACAACCGGCACGTGGGCTGGGTGCGCAGCCTGCTGCTGGATCACCTGGACCTGCGCGACATCACCCTGATCTGCCAGGACTGGGGCGGCCTGATCGGGTTGCGCCTGGTGGGCAATCACCCCGAGCGGTTCGCCCGGGTGATCGCCGCCAACACCTTCCTGCCGGACGGCGAGCACGATCCCGGCGAGGCGTTCCGGAAGTGGCGGGACTTTTCCCAGACAGTGCCGGAGTTCCCGGTGAGCATGATCATCCAGGGCGCCACCACCACGGAACTGCCGGCGGCGGTGCTGGCTGCGTATGACGCCCCCTTCCCGGAAGAGCGCTACAAGGCCGGCGCCCGCCAGTTCCCGGCCCTGGTGCCCGACCGCCCGGACGCGCCGGGCGCCGCCGAGAACCGTGAAGCCTGGCAATCGCTGATGGCGTTCGACAAGCCGTTCATCACGGCCTTCAGCGACAAGGACCCGATCACCGCCGGCGCCGACGCGGTGCTGCGCAAGCTGATCCCCGGTTGCCAGGGCCAGCCCCACACCACCATCGAGAACGGCGGCCACTTTCTGCAGGAAGACCAGGGCGAAGCCCTGGCCCGGGTGCTTACTGACCTCGCACGCGGCGCTTGATCGGCGAGGCGAACTGCAGAATCAGAAAGTTGATCAGCGACAGCACGATGGCGATCTCGTAACGGTTGAACGCCACCGACACGCCAATGGCGCCGGTATTCCACATGCTGGCGGCCGTGGCGGTACCGGTCACATTGGCGCCTTCCTTGAGAATGGCGCCGCCGCCGATAAAGCCCATGCCGGTGATGATGCCGTACATCACCCGCGCCTGGGCGCCGTCGTCACCGCCGAACATTTGCAGCCCCACCAGCATGTAGCCGCAGGCGGCCACCGCCACCAGCGGGAAGGTGCGCAGCCCGGCCCCTTCGGCCCGGTGTTCCCGGTTCCAGGCCACCGGCAGCGCGATCAGGAACGCCATGCCGAGCTGTACCAGGTGGGTCAGTATCTGATGCCAATCGAGAGTGTCCATAGCCGTCGTTGTCCTTCTAAGCCGCCCTTCAAATAAAATTCACTATACCGTTATAAGCTTGACGCTTTGCTCACGCATGGTTTCCCCGGGTTTTATTTATTTTTATGGGGAAAAACATGAAAAAGATGCCTTTCTCGCTGGCCGCCGGCCTGCTGGCGGCCACGCTGGCCGGCTGCGGCGGCGACTCATCCAGTTCCGACAATACCTCCGGCGACGGTAACGGCAACAACACACCGCCCGCCACCGCCTCGACCCTGAAAATCGGCCTGCTGCCGGACACCCAGGGCGGCGGCGACAACGTTTCCATGCACCCGATGAAAGCGGTGCTCGACAAAGAGCAGGACCTGGGCGTGGACATCGTGATCCCGGTGGGCGACCTCACCGACCACGGCACCACCCGTGAATTCGAACAGTGGACCTCGGTGGCGGAAAGCTACCGCGACGCCGGCATCGAATTCCTGCCGCTGATGGGCAACCACGAAGACAGCTACGCCTACTCGGTGGAATGGATTGAGAACATGAAGCACTACATCCCCGAGGATGCGGTGCACATGGCCGGCGCCCAGTACCTGAACTACTACGTGATCCGCGACAACGTGATGATCATCCTGCTCAAGTACTACAACCTGCCGATCGCCTTTGAGTGGATCAAGCAGGAAGTGGCGGCCAACGAAGGCAAGTTCGACCACCTGGTGATCGCCAGCCACGACGGTCTGATCGGCGCCAAGTACGGCGAAACCCGGGAAATGATCGTCGAAGGCACCAAGGGCGACAACGCCCTGATGGACATGTGGGACGACATCCGCGCTTTCTTCGCCCGCTACGACGTGCTCTGGGTGCAGGGCCACGAACACATGTACCAGCGCTCCGTGGTCACCGCGCCGATCTGGGTCGACCCCTCGTCCTGGACCACCGCAGACGGCAACTACCGCCTGCCGCAGTACACCCAGATCATGTCCGGCAACGCCTCCTATAAAGGCTACGAGTTCCGCTACGGCGAACGGGAACTGGTGCAGCGCATCGTGCAGCAGAAGATGAACACCCGCAGCAACGGCTCACCGGCCTATGACGCCAATGCCTCGGTGCTCACCTTCCACGGCGACCGGGTGGATTACGAGTCCTGGTTCGTGGAGCACACCATCGGCAGCAACGAGGACGGCGTCAAGGAACTGGCCGACCCGCAATGGAAGCTGCTGGACCGCTTCACCCGCACCAAGAACCGCTGCGAGCGGCTGGTCTACCCCAACTCCATCCCCGAGGGCACCCGCCCGGTGATGTACCTGGACGCCAGCTACGTCAGCAACGACTGCACCGGCGACGACGGCAGCGTGGCGCGCATGGTGGCCGGCACCAACGACACCTTCAACCGGGTGGAAAGCCGCACCCGCGACATGGGCGTGACCCCCGGCTTCAGCCGCGCCGAGACGGTTACCGACCTGATGCGCCTGGGCTACCAGTTCCTGTTCCAGTACCACCAGCCCTGGACCCCCAACCTGAACGGTGAAAACCGTCTGGTACCGCTGAACGACACCGAAGTGGAAATCCCGGAAACCACCATCGACCTGAAAGAGCTGGTCACCATGAGCTGGCAGCAGAGCGACGGGGAAACCGCTTCCGACATCCTCATCATCAGCGGCACCCAGAACCAGACCGGCACCTACTCCAGCGCCTATGGCGCGGTGAAGGACATCGAAACCATGGTCGGCCTGCCCGGCAGCCAGCCCGACGGCACCGCCAAGCAGCCGCACACCCTGCCCGCCGGCGCCAGCAAGGACTGGGACCTGGCCACCGCCGTCGCCGACGCCTACGCGCTCACCTTTGACGCCCCGGAAGGCAGCGACGTGGACAGCCTGAACCTGGGCGTGCGCACCGCCGAGGGCTGGCAGCCCCTGGCCAGCGCCGACTGTCTGGTGGAAGGCCCGTTCGACGGCGGCTACCTGAGCACCCCGCCGACGCGTCCCGACGCCTGCGCGGACCAGCCCCTGGTCGGCATCGACCCGGACCACGGCCGCCGCTTCTGGGCCGTCCTGCAACAGGACGCCGAACTCGCCCTGCTGCGCCGCTAACCACCCCCCGCCCGCCCCGTTTCAGGGGCGGGCTTCCCCGGCCGCCCACAAATAACACTCGTACCCAGCCCCACAATCCGTTAGGCTTGCCCGCCCTTCGGGCTACGCCCTCCTTGTTTTCTGAAAGACTCTTCATATGGATTTTGCTTCCCTCGGATTGATCGATCCTCTGCTGCGTGCTGTTGCCGAGCAGGGTTACACCACCCCGTCGCCGATTCAGGCCCAGGCGATACCCGCCGTCCTGGAAGGCCGCGACGCCATGGCCGCCGCCCAGACCGGCACCGGCAAGACCGCCGGCTTTACCCTGCCGCTGCTGCAGCGCCTCAGTGAAGGCACCCCCGCGCCGGCCCGCCAGGTGCGCGCCCTGGTGCTCACCCCCACCCGCGAGCTGGCCGCCCAGGTGGCGGAGAGCGTCGCCCTGTACGGCAAGTACCTGCCGGCAATGCGCTCGGCGGTGGTGTTCGGCGGGGTCAAGATCAACCCGCAGATCGACAAGCTCAGCCGTGGCGTGGACGTCCTGGTGGCGACCCCCGGCCGGCTGCTGGATCTCTATCAGCAGAAAGCGGTGCGCTTCGACAACCTGGAAATCCTGGTGCTCGACGAAGCGGACCGGATGCTGGACATGGGCTTCATCCATGACATCCGCCGCATCCTCAAGGTGCTGCCGCAGAAGCGTCAGACCCTGATGTTCTCGGCCACCTTCTCCAACGAGATTCGCGGCCTGGCCAAGACCCTGGTCAACGACCCGGTGCAGATCGACGTGAGCCCGCGCAACAGCACCGCCGAGCGCGTGCGCCAGTGGGCGGTGTCGGTGGACAAGAGCCACAAGGCCGCCCTGCTCACCCACCTGATCGACGACGAGCAGTGGTTCCAGGTGCTGGTGTTCACGCGCACCAAGCACGGCGCCAACCGCCTCGCCAAACAGCTGGAAAGCGCCGGCATCCAGGCCGCCGCCATCCACGGCAACAAGAGCCAGGGCGCCCGCACCCGGGCCCTGGCCGGCTTCAAGAACGGCGACGTGCGCGCCCTGGTGGCCACCGACATCGCCGCCCGCGGCCTGGACATCGACCAGCTGCCCCAGGTGGTCAACTTCGACCTGCCCAACGTGGCCGAAGACTACGTGCACCGCATCGGTCGCACCGGCCGCGCCGGCGCCAGCGGCCAGGCGGTCTCCCTGGTCAGCGGCGAGGACCGCAAGCTGCTCAAGGACATCGAGCGGCTGATCAAAAAGCCCCTGGAACGCAAGGAAGTGACCGGCTTCGACGCCAGCAAAGCGGCCCCCGAACCGGCCGACGACCGCCCGCCCCGGCCGCCCCAGCGCCCCCGTGGCGGAGGCGGCGGCCGCCCCGGCGGCAACAAGCCCGGCGGCGGTCGCCGCTCCGGTAGCGGCCAGCGCTCCGGCGGTGGCGGCCGCCCGGCCGGCGCCGGCAACGGCTCCGGCCGCCCCAACCAGGGCGGCCGCGCCCGCCGCTCCGGCGGCGGCAACCGCGGCGCCTGAACCTCGCGCGAGGAGGGTTGGCGGCTCCGTAGCCCGGTGCGGACTCTCTGGAGGGAAAACACCGCCGCCCCCTACCTCCTTCGTCGAATAGCCTCCCCGCCCGCTTCGTGGTTGTATGAGCCTGAGCGCCCCTTTGGGCGCGGCGAATAACAACAAGCAGCGACGACGGCGAGGAGCGGAGCATGAGTTACGCGGAAGCCTACCAGCGGGCGCGGCAAGACGCCGACGGCTTCTGGGCCGAGCAGGCCCGGGCCGTGGCCTGGTACCAGGCCCCCACCCGCATTCTGGACACCCTGCAGGACGGCACCCACCGCTGGTTCGGCGACGGCGTGCTCAACACCAGCTACCTGGCGCTGGACCATCAGATCGAACAGGGCCGCGGCGAGCAGCTGGCGCTGATCCACGATTCCCCGGTCACCGCCAGCCAGCAGCATTTCACCTTTAACCAGCTGAGGGACCGGGTGGCGGAACTGGCCGGCGCCCTGGCGCGGCTGGGCGTGGGCAAGGGCGACGGCGTGGTGATCTATCTGCCGATGGTGCCGGAAGCGGCCATCGCCATGCTCGCCTGCGCGCGGTTGGGCGCGGTGCATTCGGTGGTGTTCGGCGGTTTCGCCGCCCACGAGCTGGCGATCCGCGTGGACGATGCCAAGCCCAAGGTGGTGCTGACCGCCTCCTGCGGCATCGAAATCGACCGGGTGATTCCCTACATGCCGCTGGTCAGCGGCGCCCTCAAGCAGGCGGCGCACCGGGTCGAGGCGGTGCTGGTGCTGCAGCGGGACGCCGGCCCGGCGGACCTGACCGGCACCGGCTTCAAGGACTGGCGGGCGGAAGTCACCGGCAGCGAGCCGGCGGCGCCGGTGCCGGTGAACGCCGCCGACCCGCTGTACATCATGTACACCTCCGGCACCACCGGAAAACCCAAGGGCATCGTGCGCGACAACGGCGGCCACGCGGTGGCGCTGCTGTACGCGCTGCGTCAGGTGTACGGTATGCGCGCCGGGGAAGTCTGGTGGGGCTGCTCGGACGTGGGCTGGGTGGTGGGCCACTCGTTCATCGTCTACGCGCCGCTGCTGGGCGGCTGCACCACGGTGATGTTCGAGGGCAAGCCGGTGAAGACACCGGACGCCGGCGCCTACTGGCGGGTGGTGCAGGAACACGGCGTGCATGGCCTGTTCGCGGCGCCCACCGCGTTCCGGGCGATCCGCAAGGAAGACCCGGACGGCGAAGCGTTCAAGCGCTACGACGTGAGCAGCCTTCGGCATCTGTTCGTGGCCGGCGAAAAGCTGGATACCCCCACCTATCAATGGCTCAGCGAGCTCACCGGCCGGCCGGTCTACGACCACTGGTGGCAAACCGAGACCGGCTGGCCGGTGACCGCGCCCTGCACCGGCCTCGGCCAGACCGAGGTGCGTGGCGGCTCCACCAATCGGCCGGTGCCCGGCTACCAGGTAGAAGTGCTGGACGCCAACAGCCAGCCGCTGGGCCCGGATGAGGAAGGCGCCATCGTGCTGCGCCTGCCGCTGCCGCCGGGCTGCGCCCAGACCCTGTGGAACGACCACCCCCGCTATCTGGACGCCTATCTGAACACCCACCCCGGCTACTACCACACCGGCGACGGCGGCTATCTGGACGCCGACGGCTTCGTCTACATCATGGGCCGCACCGACGATGTGATTAACGTCTCCGGCCACCGGCTCTCCACCGGGGTGATGGAGGAGCACATCGCCACCCACCCGGCGGTGGCGGAATCCGCGGTGGTGGGCATGCACGACGAGCTGTGCGGCGAAGTGCCGGTGGGCCTGGTGGTGCTCAAGGACGGCGCCGACATCGACGAGCCGCGCCTGGAGCAGGAACTGGTGGCGCTGATCCGCGACCAGGTAGGCGCCGTGGCCCGCTTCCGCCGTGCCCTGGTGGTGCAGCGCCTGCCCAAGACACGCTCCGGCAAGACCCTGCGCGCCGCCCTGCGCAAGATGGCCAACGGCCGCGACTTCCCGCTACCCTCCACCATCGACGACCCGGCGATTCTCGATGAGATCGCCGCCGTGCTGAGCCGCGACGGCCTGGTGGCGACGCCGGGCAAACCCCAATAAGCAAGGAGCACGTCATGGCGCTGAAGAAAAGTGTCTCGGAACTGGTGGCCGCCGCCGAAGCGCGCATTGAGCGCCTGACGCCGGAGCAAGCGCGGCAACTACTGGACGACCCGGACGTGCGCTTCGTGGACATCCGCGACGTGCGCGAACTGAAACGGGAAGGCACCGTGCCCGGCGCCCTGCACGCGCCCCGCGGCATGCTGGAATTCTGGGTCGACCCGGATTCCCCCTACCACAAAGCCGACTTCGCCAGCGGCCAGCGCTTCGTGCTGTTCTGCGCCCTCGGCCACCGCTCCGCCCTCGCCACCGCCCAGCTCATGGACATGGGGTTTGGGCCGGTTTGTGACATTGAAGGAGGCTTTGAAGCGTGGCGTGGTGCGGGCGGGAAGATCGAGGGGAAGAGTTAATAGTTAACAGTGAATAGTTAATAGCGAAAACACCGTTTCAGAGAGGCCTGGCGCACAGACGACGGCACCGAACATCGCTGCTACGCTTTGTTTTCGCTGTTAACTGTTAACTATTAACTGTTAACTGCCTCTTCTGCGGCAGTCGGCGCGGACCTCTTCAAGGCCGCGCCGCGCGATCAGGCCGTTTTGGAAGGCGTGCTGGGCCATCTCCAGGCTGTCCTTGGCGAGGATCATCTGGCAGCCGCTTTGCGCCACGCGGTCGGCGAGCGCCTGGATCGCCTGATCGCGGTCCTCGCCTTGATGCACGTGGCGGATATAGATGGTGTGGATGCGGCCCGGGTAGCGGGCCACCAGGTCGGCGTACACTTCCGGGTCGTGCTGGCCGCTGTCGCCGATCAGGACGAACGGCAGCTGCTGGTAGAGCGACAGCATGCGCTCGATCAGCATCGCCTTGTGGTCCTTGGCGCGGATCGGCAGGGGCCGCTGGAAGGTGACGCCCCACTCGCGCAGGAACAGCACCGGCCCGTGGGGAATGTGGTTGAGGCGGAAGAACTCCACCAGCACGTCGTAGATGCTCCAGGGGCCCCGCGATACATACAGCATGGGCCGGCGGCGCTCGCCGCTTTCGCCGTGGAACAACGCCCGATAAAAGGCGGACACGCCCGGAAAGGCGGTGCGGTGGCGGGCCTTGGCGATAAACAGCTGGTACATCATGGTCAGCTTGCTGGCGACGCCGGTGTAGATCACCGTGTCGTCGATGTCGCTGACCACCGCCAGGTCCACCTCACGGGGCGGAATATAGATCTCGGCGGTGGCGGCCACGCTGCGTTCGGCGCGCCGGGCCGCGGCTTTCTCCGAGGCGGGCAACAATTCCAGCCGCGCCTGCTGCCAGAAGGCGCCGTCCGGCAGCGGTTCCTCGATCGGCAGTTGCACGCTGAAATAGCCGTCCCGGTCGGTGGTGACGCAGGCGTGGGCGTCGCCCACGGTGACCGCCACCCGGGCGTCGCGGATGCCCCAGCGGGCGGTGCGGCGGGCGATGTTCACCAGGTCGTCGAGCGGGCCCTCGCCCAGCTTGAGCCCCAGGCCCGGCTGCCGGAACACGCGCCCCATCAGGAACACTGCTTCCCGGGAGCCGTAGCCCCGGTAGGTCTGAATCACCTGGCCGCCACGGCTGCCGACGCGCCGCGCCGGGCGCGCCAGAAAACGCAGCATTTTGCGCAAGCCGCGATACACGGCCCGCGGCGACGGCAAGATCATGATCCGGTCCTTATCAGGCGATCGGCGGTTCGCCGGTGAGCCCCGGCCCGCGCTCGATGTCCGAGGTGAATACTTCCAGATTCTGCGCCACTTCGCGCACTTCCTCGAAGCGGGCGATGTGGTACAGGGCTTCCCCTTCGTTGACCAGCGGCAGGTTGTTGCGGCCAACCAGAATGCCGGCGCACGGCGATTCGATGGTCACGTCCTCGCCACCGAACGGGCTGGAAATACGGCCGATCAGCTGGCCTTTGCGCAGCCAGGCGCCGAGCGCCACCAGCGGCAGGAAGACACCGTCGCGCTCGGCGCGCACCCAGCTCGACGAACGGGCGATGTGCGGCTCCATGGGCGCGCGGGTGCGGCGAGGGCCGGTCATGCGCAGATGGTGCATGATGTTCAGCACCCCTTTGACGCCGGCGCGGATCGAGCTTTCGTCGAAGCGCAGCGCTTCGCCGGCTTCGTAGGTGATCACCGGAATGCCCTGGGCCTCGGCCACTTCGCGCAGGGTACCCTCACCGAGCACCGAATTGATCACCACCGGCACGCCGAAAGCGGCGGCCATGGCGGCGGTGTCGTCGTTGGACAGGTCGGCGCGAATCTGCGGCAGGTTGGCGCGATGGATGGCGCCGGTGTGCAGGTCCACCGCGTGGGTGGCGCGGTCGAGCACCTGGGTCTTGAACTGCCAGGCCATGCGCGCGCCCAGGCTGCCGGTTTCCGAACCGGGGAACGAGCGGTTGAGATCGCGGCGGTCGGGCAGATAACGGGTCTTGTGAATAAAGCCGAACACATTGACCACCGGCACCGCCAGCAAGGTGCCGTTAAGCCGGTTGAGCGAGGAATGGCGCAGCAGCCGACGAATAATTTCCACGCCGTTCAGCTCATCACCGTGGATCGCCGCGCTCACCAGCAGCACCGGCCCCGGCCGCCGCCCATGAATCACATGAATCGGCACGTTCAACGGCGTCTGCGTATAAAGCTGCGCCAGCGGCAATTCCACCTTGACCCGGGTACCCGGCATCACCCGCGTGCCGTTCAACTCAAACGGCGCCGCCTTCTCTTCCTGTTTGTTCTTGCGGTTACTGCTCGTCATCACTCACCGGATTCTTGTTTTAGCTGTTAACTATTCACTATTAACCGTTAACTCTTAACTACCCCTTCGCCCCTTTCGTCTGGGTACGATGCGGCCGAGCATGACTCTCAATAAACTTCACCACCATCCCGGCCACGTCTTTGTTGGTGGCCGCTTCAATGCCTTCCAGCCCCGGCGAGGAATTTACTTCCATCACCAGTGCGCCGTGGTGGGAGCGCAGAATGTCCACGCCGGCCACGTTGAGGCCCATGATGCGCGCCGCGCGTACCGCGGTGGCGCGTTCTTCCGGGGTAATGCGGATCAGGCTGGCGGTACCGCCACGGTGCAGGTTGGACCGGAACTCGCCGGGCAGCGCCTGGCGCTTCATGGCGGCGATCACCTTGCCACCCACCACGAAACAGCGGATGTCGGCGCCGCCGGCTTCCTTGATGTATTCCTGCACCATCACCGAGACGTTCAGGCCCATGAAGGCCTCGATCACCGATTCCGCCGCCTTGCGGGTTTCCGCCAGCACCACGCCGATGCCCTGGGTGCCTTCCAGCATTTTGATCACCCGCGGCGCGCCGCCGACCATGTTGATCAGGTCGGGGATGTCGTCCGGTGAGTGGGCGAAGCCGGTCACCGGCAGGCCCACGCCCTTGCGGGACAGCAGCTGCAGGGAGCGCAGCTTGTCCCGGGAGCGGGAAATCGCCACCGATTCGTTGACCGGGAACACGCCCATCATTTCAAACTGGCGCAGCACCGCGGTGCCGTACTGGGTCACGGACGCACCGATACGCGGGATCACCGCATCGAAGCCTTCCAGCACCTGGCCTTTGAAATGAATCTCCGGCTTGTGGGAGACCATGCTCATATAGCAGCGCAGGGTGTCGATCACGTGCATTTCGTGACCGGCGTCCTCGCCCGCCTGAACCAGACGGCGCGTGGAATAGAGGTGCTTGTTCCGGGACAGAATCGCTATCTTCATGGTTGATGCTCGTTGCCACCGAGTAAAAATGAAGCCTGGGGATGCACCACCAACTGATCCATGGCGGTACGCCCGAGCAACATGCGAAATTTCATGGTGTCACGGTCGGTGAGGGTCATCTCCACCGGCCAGCGGCGCCCGCCCACGGCGAGCAGGGTCTTGATCACCGGGCGTTCTTCCCGGTGACCGCCGGAATCCGTCACCACACGACGGTCCAGCAGGGGCGCTTCGCATTCCCGGGACTGGTCGGAATCCTGAAACGGATGAATGCTGAAACGGATCCATTCGCGCCCGTCACGCTGGAAACTTTTCACTTCGAAGGCGTGCAGCGCCGAGGTGCGCGCGCCGGTATCCACCTTCATCTTGATCGCCTTGATCCCCAGATCGGGCAAGCTGGCCCATTCCCGCCAGCCCACGGTGGTTTTGTTCATGCGCTTGCTCTTTTGCCAGGAAGCCTTTGGACAACAAAAAACCCCGCCGCGCACCCGGCACGCCGACTTTTCGGCAGAGTACACAGGGACGCCCGGCGGGGCCAGACAATAGCGTAAATTTTACCGGCGGGCCGCGCCCGCCGGGCGCTTCAGGGGGTCAACCAGTTTTCCAGTATACGCCCTTCACGGACCCGCTGCGGGTGATCCCCCACATCCAGCCGGGCCACTTCCTGGCCGCTGCTGTAGGAGAACACGGACATCTGGTCGGTGCCGCTCCAGGAGATATAGCAGTGCTCACCGTCCTCGCTGGTGGTCACCCAGTAGGGCTTCTCGCCGATGCCTGTGAAGATGGTGTATTCGAAGGTCTCCCGGGAGACGATCGCCACATAGTCGCTCATGGTGCCGGCCACGCACAGGGTGCTCTGGTCGCCGCTCAGCGCGATGCCGTGGTGGGCGGAATCGTTCACGTACTTCTCGCGGGGCAGATTGGGCACCAGGTTGGGCAGGTGCGCCAGACGGGTGATGCGGTCTTCCTGCATGTCGTACTCCAGGAAGCCGTGGAAGAACGACACCTGGAAGTAGAAATAGCGCTCATCGTGGGTATGCGCCATCGGTCGGATCGCCGGGCTCAGGTCGGTGTAGCCGGCTTCGTCCAGCTTTTCACGCAGGTCGAACCGCTCGATGATCTCGAAGGTCTCCGCCTCGACGATCTGGAACAGGCGCTCGCCCTTGGTCAGGCGCTTGACCACCCGGCCCCGGTCCAGCGGCGTGAAAACCTGGCCGATGGCGGCGTGGAAGATGCGCTCGCCGTCCTCGGAGTAGATGTTCTCATGGGGGGAATCCCCGGACGGGAAATTGCCCACCTCTTCGCCGGTGGCCACGTCCAGCACATGCACCACGCCGCCGGTGGAGGCGGACACCGCCACATGCTTGCCGTCCGGCGAGATCGCCATATGGTCGGAGCGGTAGCCGTCCACCTGGAAGCGCCACACCACTTCGCCGGTGATCACGTCCAGCGCCACCACATCCGCGAAGCTGGGCCGCGACACCACCAGCAGGCGGCCGTTGTTGGAGCTGTACATGTCGTCCACGTATTGGTGGTTGCCCTCGCCGATCAGCAGGCGCACGCCCTGGAAGAACAGCAGACGCACCGGGTTCAGGTAGATCTCGGTCATGCGCTGGCTTTTATCGGGGATCGCGTTGATGGTGCCGAGCGGCTCATAGGTCTCCGCGTCGATCACGTTGACCGTGCCTTCCCAGTTATTGCCGACGAAGATCACGTCGCGGGTCTGGTCGGAGAACTCGGGCGGCGAGAACAGATTGAACGGCCAGCCGGCCGCCACCGGCGCGGCCACCAGCATCAGCGCCAGGCAGAGCCCGGCCCGTGCGGCTGAAAACGAAGGAACAGGGAGCGTCGCCATGGTCCACCTTTCTGTTGTTGTGATTCGAAGGAATGCCTTAATCGGTACCTTCGTACAAGAACGGAAAGGTTTCCATTGACGATGTGTAACAGCGGACCCCGGCCGGGGCCCGCCGATCGGGGACGATCAGGACAGTTTGCGGCCGTTTTTGGCGGCGATGCGCAGGCGCAGGGCGTTGAGCTTGATAAAGCCTTCCGCGTCTTTCTGGTCGTAGGCGCCGGCATCGTCCTCGAACGTGGCGATGGAGGCGTCGAACAGGCTGTCGTTCTCGGAGCGGCGGCCGACCACGGTGGCGGCGCCTTTATACAGTTTCATGCGCACTTCGCCGTTGACGTTCTCCTGGGTGGCGTCGATCAGCTTCTGCAGCGCCAGGCGCTCCGGGGACCACCAGTAGCCGTTGTACAGCAGCTCGGCGTACTTGGGCATCACCGAGTCCTTCAGGTGGGCGGATTCGCGGTCCAGGGTCAGCGACTCGATGGCGCGGTGCGCGGGCAGCATGATGGTGCCGCCGGGGGTTTCGTAGCAGCCCCGCGACTTCATGCCCACATAGCGGTTCTCGACGATGTCGAGACGGCCGATGCCGTTGTCGCCGCCCAGCTTGTTGAGCTTGCTGAGGATCTCGGCGGCGCTCAGGCGTTCGCCGTCGATCGCCACGATGTCACCCTTCTCATAGGTCAGGGTCACGTAGGTGGGCTTGTCCGGCGCCGCTTCCGGGCTGACGCTCCAGCGCCACATGTCTTCCTCCGCTTCCCACCACGGATCTTCCAGGTTGCCGCCCTCATAGGAGATGTGCAGCAGGTTGGCGTCCATGGAGTACGGGGATTTCTTCTTCTTGCTGGTGAAGTCCACCGGGATCTCGTGGTCCTCGCAGAACTGCATCAGCTTCTCGCGGGAGTTCAGGTCCCACTCGCGCCAGGGCGCGATCACCTGGATGCCCGGGGCCAGCGCGTAGGCGCCCAGCTCGAAGCGCACCTGATCGTTGCCCTTGCCGGTGGCGCCGTGGGAGATGGCGTCGGCGCCGGTCTCGGCGGCGATCTCCACCAGGCGCTTGGCGATCAGCGGCCGGGCGATGGAGGTGCCGAGCAGGTACTCGCCCTCGTAGATGGCGTTGGCGCGGAACATCGGGAACACATAGTCGCGCACGAACTCTTCGCGCAGGTCCTCGATATAGATTTCCTTCACGCCCATCGCCTTGGCCTTGGCGCGGGCCGGTTCCACTTCCTCGCCCTGACCGATATCAGCGGTGAAGGTGACCACTTCGCAGTTGTAGGTTTCCTGCAACCACTTGACGATCACGGAGGTATCCAGGCCACCGGAATAGGCCAGCACCACCTTGTTGATATCAGACATGCGTCACTCCAAGAACTCGCGATTAGAAAGGCGCGTATTGTACCCGCGCCCGTCCGCCGCCGTCACCTGTCCCAAGGTGCGGTTATCGGGTAGCATGTCGACCGCTGACTGGAGAGAGCATGACTAATCAACACCCGTCCCTGGCCCTGCGCTTCCGCGGCTTCCTGCCGGTGGTGGTGGACGTTGAAACCGGGGGCTTCGACGCCCGCAACGACGCCCTGCTGGAAATCGCCGCGGTACTGCTGGACATGGACGCCCGCGGCCACCTGCGCCCGTCGACCCGTGTGCACTTCCACGTCGACCCCTTTCCCGGCGCCAATATCGAGCAGGCGGCGCTGGATTTCACCGGCATCGACCCCAACAACCCGCTGCGCGGCGCGGTGGGCGAGCTGACCGCCCTCAAGGGCGTGTTCGAGCCGGTGCGCAAGGCGGTCAAGGCGCACGGCTGCAACCGGGCGGTGCTGGTCGGGCACAACAGCTTCTTCGACCAGGGCTTTCTCAACGCCGCCAGCGAGCGCGCCGACATCAAGCGCAACCCGTTTCATCCATTTTCCAGCTTCGATACCGCCACCCTGGCCGGGCTGGTGTACGGGCAGACCGTGCTGGCCAAGGCCTGCGAAGCGGCCGGCATCCCCTTCAATCAGCGCGACGCCCACTCCGCGCTGTACGACGCCACCCGCACCGCCGAGCTGTTCTGCTCCATGGTCAACCGCTTCCGCGACCTGGGCGGCTGGCCGCCGCCGCCGGCCGGCGAGATGCCGCCGACCCTGGCCCGCGCGCTGGATTAGGGGTCTCTCGGATCCTGCCGGGAGCTCCCGCTCCCTTTCGCGGGCGGGGCCCGCTCCCACAAGGACCGCTCCCACAAGCCTCGCTCAAGCACACACAAAAAAAGGGCGCCGAGAAGGCGCCCTTTTTTATCGTCGCTGAGAGCTGAGAGTTACAGCTTCTCGGCGTTCTCGGACAGGTAGGAAGCAACGCCGGCCGGGTTGTCCTGCATGCCCTGGTCGCCTTTCTGCCAGCCTGCGGGGCACACTTCACCGTGCTCCTCGTGGAACTGCAGGGCGTCAACCAGACGTACCAGCTCGTCGATGTTACGACCCAGGGGCAGGTCGTTGATCAGCTGGCTGCGTACCACGCCTTTGTTGTCGATCAGGAAGGCACCGCGGAACGCCATGCCGCCTTCGGATTCGACATCGTAGGCCTGGGAGATCTGGTGGTTCATGTCCGCGGCCATGGTGTATTTCACCGGACCGATACCGCCGTCGTTGATGGCGGTGTTGCGCCAGGCGTTGTGGGTGAAGTGGCTGTCGATGGACACGCTGATCACTTCCACGCCGCGCTCTTTGAATGCGTCCATGCGGTGATCCAGGGCGATCAGTTCGGACGGGCACACAAAGGTGAAGTCCAGCGGATAGAAGAACACCAGGCCGTATTTGCCCTTGATGGCCTCGGAAAGGGTGAATTCATCCACAATGCTGCCGTCACCCAGGACGGCGGGAACCGTAAAATCAGGTGCGGGTTTACCTACCAGTACGCCCATGTTTTTCCTCTCTGCGTTGAATCAATGTTGAAGACATCTTCGCACATCCGGCGGCGGCGTCTTGACGCCACCTTTGCACGCCTATCATGGGAATCCCGTGCCAGGATTCAACAGGCCGGCCCATTGGCAATGATTGGCAAAACCAATGGGCCGTCGGCGTCGGTTCAGGCGTCGCCTTCCACGGCGGCGCTTTCCACCAACTCCTTGAGCTGACCGGAGCGGTACATTTCCATGATGATGTCGCACCCGCCGACCAGCTCACCGCTCACCCACAGCTGCGGGTAAGTGGGCCAGTTGGCGTATTCCTTCAGGCTCTGCCGGATTTCCGGCGCTTCCAGAATGTTCACGTAGGCAAAGGGTTTGCCGACGCTGGTCATGGCTTCCACCACCTGGGCGGAGAAGCCACATTGGGGAAACTGAGGTGTGCCCTTGATGTAGACGAGCACCGGATTTTTCGCGATCTGGTCCTTGATGACCTGAATCACATCATCCATAGAAACCACCTGCCTGCTGATAGTGAAAGGCGCCAGTATAACACCGACGCCCGGTTTTCTGCTGTATCCGCAGACAGTGGGGGCAACGCCGGCCGGTTTCAACCGGTGCGGCGCGCCAGCCGCATCAGAAACCCACCCGCACGCCCATGTAGGCGGTACGCGGGCTGTTGGGACGGGCGCCGTCCGGGGAACGGGCGACGATTTCCTGGTCGTCGAACAGGTTGTCCACCTTGGCGTACACCTCCACGTTGCTGCGCAGATAGTAGGACGCCGCCAGATCCACCACCAGATAGTCGTCGGTGCTGCGGAAAGCGGGCCCGTTGGAACGGTCGCAGGTGTTGTCCACGCACACCTCGTCCACATAGGTGGTGGTCAGGTAGGCGCCCCACTGGGCGGGACGCTCCAGGCCCAGGGTCAGGCTGAGCTGGTTTTCCGGCAGGTACGGCAGCACGTCGCCGTCCTGCACGCTCAGGTCGTCGGCGGTCTCGGTGATTTCACCGTCGGTGTAGGTGTAGGCCAGGCGCACCGGCGCGGTGAGGCCGTTGCCCTGCCACAGGCGGCTGTTGAGGCCCAGCTCCAGCCCCTGCACCTGGGACTCACCGAAACTCTGCGAGCCGATGGTGTCGCCGTTGGGGCACGGCGCCGCCACCGAGCAGTTGTTGACGGTGTTCTCGTAGTCACTGAAGAAGGCGATGGCGTCGGCGCTGAACGGGCCGCTCCAGTAGCGCACGCCGGCCTCGTAGTTGACGCTTTTCTCCGGATCGGTGCCCTCGGCGGAAGACGCGCCGGGGGGCGCGAAACCCTGGTGCACGCCGGCCAGCAGCGCCCAGTGGTCGTCCAGCAGCCAGGTGGCGCCCAGGCCGGCCATCAGCTCGTCGACCTGATTGTCGACCCGCTGGCTGACCACGCTGCGGCCCGGGTCGGCATAGCGCTTGGCTTCGCTTTCCACGTCCTCGTAGCGCAGCGAGGCGGTCAGCAGCAGCTGGTCGAGGCGGATGTGATCCACCATCCAGGCGGAGAAGGCGTCCGCTTCCTCGATGCGGTTATCGCCGCCGGTGGGCTCGATGTAGCCGCTGCGCACCAGGCTGCCGTTCTGCTGCTCGAACACCTCGATCGGCTGGTAGCGGTCCACTTCGTCCTGATGGAAGCGCACGCCGGCGACCAGATCGTGGCGCACCGAGCCCCATTCAAAGCCGTGGGACAGCTCGGTCTGTATGCCTTCGGAGGTGTACTCGCGGTTGTTGTTCTTGAGACGCACGTCGGCCACGTCCTGGTCGCCGTCGAGGATCGCCTGGGCGTTGGCGTCGCCGTTGTTGGCGTCCTCGATCAGGTCACCGATGCTCTGGCCGCCGGCGCTGGCCACCTTGAACCAGTTGCGCTGGAACTTGTTGCGGTAGAGGGCGGTTTCCAGGCTGGTGTCGCTGCCCAGCACCAGGTGATGCCGCAGGGCCACGCCGTCATGGTCGTTGTCCATCTGGTCAAAGGCGCTGAGCCCGTAACGGCGGTTGGCGTCATCACTGAAATCACGGTCGGTGAGGCCCAGGTAGCTGTGGTTGGACACCTCGCTGGAATGCGACAGCTTGAGTTCCAGGGCCTGCTTCACATCGGCGGTGTCGGGGCTGGTCCAGCGCAGCTTGGCCACGTAGTCCTGCTTGTCAAAGCCGGTGTCCCGGTTGGAGCGGTCCACATCCTTGAAGCCGTCGCTGCTCTGCTGGTGGGTCTCCAGCAGGAAGCCCCACTGCCCTTCGCTGGCGCCGTACCAGACGTGGCCGCGCTGATGGCGGTCCTCGCCGGCCTCCAGCTGCACCATGCCGGCCTCATCGGTGGGGATCGGCGTGGACAGCACATTAAGCGCACCGCCCACGGTAAAGGGCCCGTAACGCAGGGTGTCCGGGCCCTTCAGCACCTCCACGCCGTGGAAACGGCCGGCGCTGGGGAAGTAATACGCCGCCGGTGCCGCGTAGGGCGCGGGGGCGATGGGAATGCCGTCTTCCATCACGGTGATGCGGTCACTGCGGTTGGTGCCGGTGCCGCGAATACCGATATTCGGCCGCAGGCCGTAGCCCTCTTCTTCCTGCACATAGACACCGGGCACATCGCGCAGCATGCGGTGCACGTCGGTGTATTCCTTCTTCTCCAGGTCTTCGCTGGACAGCACATGGGCCGAGCCGGACAGGCTGAAGGTGTCCTCGTTGGAGCCGATGATGTCCACGGAGGGCAACCGGTTGGTGTCGGCGGCCAGGGTTTCGGCAAACAACAGGGCGGAGGCACCGCCAAGGGCGCAGAGCGCCAGGGGGGCATTGCGTCGTTTCATCATTATGGTTCCTGCGACGTGTATGTTTTGTAAGTCGCGGAGAACAATAATGAAAACGATTCTCACTAACAGCTAAGTGACTTTACCTATCTCACGTTTTTTTTGTTCGTTTTCGGTAAGGCCGTAGCCGCCACCGCCCGGCGACGCCAGTAGCAGGCGGTCGCCGGGGCGGGCGTGGCCGGTGAATTTGGGCGGCAGGGCCTCGCCGTTCAGGCGGTTCTCGCCGGCGGCGCCGGGCCCGCCCCCTGCCAGCCCCCAGGGCCGGTGGCGGCGCCGCTCGGTGAGCAGGGTAAAGCTGGCGGGGGCGAGAAATTCCAGCTCCCGCTCGATGCCGTCGCCGCCCCGGTGGGCGCCCTCGCCGCCGCTGCCCCGGCGCAGCGCATAGCGGCGCACCCGCAGCGGATAGTGCTCTTCCAAGCTTTCGATGGGTGTGTTCAGGGTGTTGGTCATATGGCTGTGCACCGCCGCCAGGCCGTCGCCGTGGCGGTGGGCGCCCATGCCGCCGGCCATGGTTTCGTAGTAATCCCAGGGCCGCGCGCCGTTCTCGCCGCTCTCCCCCATCGCCAGGTTGTTCATGGTGCCCTGGCTGGCGGCGGGAATTTCGCCCGGCAACGCCTGGGCCAGGGCCCCCAGCACCACGTCGACGATCCGCGAGCTGGTCTCCACGTTGCCGGCGGCCACCGCGCCCGGGCGGCGCGCGTTGACCAGGCTGCCCACCGGCGCCGACAACGCGATCGGCCGGAACAGGCCGGCGCAGGACAGCGCGTCGTCCGGCAGCAGGCAGCGGAAACAGTAGTAGGCGGCGGCCGCCGCCACCGACAGCGGGCAGTTGATATTGCCGCTCACCTGGTCGGCGGTGCCGGTGAAGTCCAGCTCGGCGCCGTCCCCCTGTACCCGCAGGGTGACCACCAGCGGGATGTCGAACAGCCCCTGGCCGTCGTCGTCCATCACGTCGCTGAAGCGGTACTCGCCGTCGGCCAGGTCCGCCAGTCGCTGGCGCATGCGCCGCTCGCCATAGGTGTTGAGGGCGTCCAGGGACGCGCGCAGCGTCTCCAGGCCGCGCTCGCCGATCAGCGCCGCCAGCCGCCGGGCGCCCGCCTCGCAGGCACTGGCCTGGGCGGCGAAATCGGCGAACCGGGGCACGTCCAGGGGCAGCTCGTCGCCCTCGCCGAGCCCCGCCAGCCGGCGGCTCAACGGCAGCTGCCAATCGCCTTCGCGCTTGAGCCACTGCGGGGCGATCACCAGCCCCTCCTCGTCCAGGGTCCTGGACACCGGCATGGAGCCGGGGCTGTGCGCGCCGATATTGGCGTGGTGGGCCCGGGTCACGGTGAAGGCGGCCAGCCGCTCGCCGGCGAACACCGGCGCTACCACCGTCACGTCGGGCAAATGGGTGCCGCCCAGGTAGGGGTCGTTGACCACCAGGAGGTCGCCGGGGCGCCAGTCGCGGCCTTCCACCAGGTCCGCCATGGCGTAGGCCATGGAGCCCAGGTGCACGGGAATGTGCGCGGCCTGGGCGCAGAGGCCGCCGGCGGCGTCGAAGATGGCGCAGGAAAAATCCAGCCGGTCCTTGATGTTGGGCGACAGCGCGCTGGCGCGCAGCAAGGCGCCCATCTCGTCACAAATACCCGCCAGGCGGTTGGCGAAAATACTCAGCTGTACCGGGTCCATGACTTCCCCCTGAAAATGCGGTTCACCGATCAGGATACAGGATACCGGCGCGGGAATTGCGTCCCCGCGCCGGCCTCAGTATTATTCAGGGTCCACGCGGCAGCCTCGGCTGCCGTTTTTTGTTTGTAAGCGTTCTTCATCGACCTACAGCGCCAAAGACCATGAGCGAGCAGTTTCTGATCCCCACCTACGCCCGTCAGCCGGTGAGCTTCGAGCGCGGCGAAGGGGTATGGCTATACGATGCCGACGGCAACCGTTTTATGGACGCCGTGTCCGGCGTCGCCGTGTGCAACCTCGGCCACGCCCATCCGGCGGTGACCCGCACCCTGGCGGATCAGGCCGCGCAACTGGTGCACACCTCCAACCTGTACCGGATACCGGCCCAGGAAAAACTGGCCGCGCGCCTGTGCGCGCTGAGCGGTATGGAGAAGGTGTTCTTCTCCAATTCCGGCGCCGAAGCCAACGAGGCGGCGATCAAGCTGGCGCGTCTGCACGGCCACCACCGGGGCAGCGACACGCCGCGCATTCTGGTGATGGAGAACAGCTTCCACGGCCGTACCCTGGCGACCCTGTCCGCCACCGGCAACCGCAAGGTGCAGAAAGGCTTCGAGCCGCTGGTGGAAGGCTTCCAGCACCTGCCCTACAACGACCTGGCGGCGGTGGAAGCCGCCGCGGCCGGCGACCAGGCCGGCCACATCGCCGCCGTGCTGGTGGAGCCGGTGCAGGGCGAAGGCGGGGTCAACGTGCCCGACGACGGCTACCTGCGCGGCCTGCGTGAGTTGTGCGACCGCCACGGCTGGTTGTTGATGCTGGATGAAATCCAGACCGGCAACGGCCGCACCGGCAGCTATTTCGCGTGCCAGGGCGACGGCGTGCGGCCCGACGTGCTGACCACCGCCAAGGGCCTGGGCAACGGCTTCCCGATCGGCGCCTGTCTGGTGAGCGGCGCCGCATCGGCGCTGTTCGGGCCGGGCAGCCACGGCAGCACGTTCGGCGGCAACCCGCTGGGCTGCGCCACCGCGCTGACCGTGGTGGAGACGCTCAGCGACCAGGTGATCCCGGCGGTCGACGCCAAGGGCGAGACCCTGCGCGCGGCGCTGCGCGACCGGCTGGCCGACGTGCCGCTGGTCACCGGCGTGCGCGGCCGCGGGCTGATGATCGGCGTGCAGCTCGACCGCGACTGCGGCGAACTGGTGGGCCGGGCCCGCGAGGCGGACCTGCTGATCAACGTCACCGCCGGCTCGGTGGTGCGGCTGTTGCCGCCCCTGGTGATCAACGACGACGAACTCCGTTTCTTGGTGGACACCCTGGCCCAGGTGATCCGCGACTTTGCCCGTGATCAGGAGAACCCATGAGCAGCCCGCGTCACTTTCTCACTCTGATGGACCTTACGCCCAAGGAGCTGGGGTATCTGATACAGCGCGCCGTGGAGCTGAAAACCATGCTGCACACCGGGCAGTTCCACGAGCCCCTGCGCGGCAAGACCCTGGGCATGATTTTCGAGAAATCCTCCACCCGTACCCGGGTGTCGTTCGAGGTGGCGATGACCCAGTTCGGCGGCGCCAGCGTGTTCCTGTCACCGCGCGACACCCAGCTGGGGCGCGGTGAACCGGTGGAGGATTCCGCCCGGGTGCTGTCGCGGATGGTGGACGCGGTGATGATCCGCACCTTCGACCACGACACCGTGGAGGCCTTCGCCGCCCACTCGCGGGTGCCGGTGATCAACGCCCTCACCGACCAGTTCCACCCCTGCCAGCTGCTCGCCGACATGCAGACCTACGTCGAGCACCGCGGCAGCATCGCCGGTAAAACGGTGACCTGGGTGGGCGACGGCAACAACATGTGCGCCAGCTACATCAACGCCGCCGAGCAGTTCGATTTCCAGCTGGTGGTGTGCTGCCCGGAGGGCTTCGAGCCGCCGGCGGACCTGGTGGACGCGTTCTCACACCGGGTCACCCTGCAGCGCGACCCCGCCGAGGCGGTCAAAGGCGCCCATCTGGTGGTCACCGACGTGTGGGCCTCCATGGGCCAGGAAGACGAGCAGGCCGACCGCATCAAGCGGTTCTCAGAGTATCAGGTGAACCCGGCACTGATGGACCGGGCCGACCCGGAGGCGCTGTTCATGCACTGCCTGCCCGCCCACCGGGGCGAGGAAGTCAGCCACGACATGCTCGACGATCCGCGCGCGGTGGTCTGGGATGAGGCGGAAAACCGGCTGCACGCGCAGAAGGCGCTGCTGGAGTTCCTGCTCACCGGGACGCATTAAGGGTTATTGGTCCTCGCGGCAGACCCGGTTGCGGCCGCCGGTCTTGGCCCGGTACAGGGCGCGGTCGGCGCGGCCCAGCAGCTGGTCCACGGTTTCCTGGCCCCGGTAGCTGGCCACCCCCGCCGACAGGCTCACCGCCGGCGGCCCGCGGCGGTCCTCGAAGCTGCGCGCCGCCCAGCTTTCACGCAGTCGCTCGGCCACCAGCTCGGCGCCGGCCAGGTCGCTCTGCGGCAGCACCAGAATGAATTCCTCGCCGCCCAAACGGGCCAGATAATCCCCTTCGCGCAGATTGTCCAGGGTGTGCTCGGCGAACTGGCGCAGCACCCGGTCGCCCATGTCGTGGCCGTACTCGTCGTTGATGCGCTTGAAATGGTCCAGGTCCACGTAGCACACCGAGAACGGGTAAATCTGGTTGTCCGCCAGCGCCTTCTGGTGCTCCAGCACTTCCAGAATATGGCGGCGGTTGAACAGCCCGGTGAGATCATCGCGGATCGCCAGGTCACGGACCTGTTCCAGGGCGTCCGCCAGCGCCTGGTTCTTTACCGCCAGGCTGCGCCGCAGGCCGTTCACGCCGCTGCCGGTCACCGCGAAGCTCAGCGCCACCAGGGTAAAGATCAGCCACTGCAGCAGCTCCAGACTCAGGCTCAGCCGCAGGCCACGCGTCGCCAGCGCCAGGGCCAGCATCAGCGCGTAGCCAACGCTGGCCAGCAGCGCCAGCGACAGCAGCGAGCGGGCGCCGAGCCGGAACGACACCAGTAGCAACAGCGGGAAGAACAGAATCATGGCGCTGATGCGCGCCTCGTTCATGGGAAACGCGGCGATCAGAAAGGCGATCACCAGGCCCAGGGCCATCGGCACGGAGAGGCTGGATTCCCGCCATTCCAGGGTGGCGCCGGTTTCGATCAGCAGCAGATACACCACCGTGATCACCGCCAGCGCGCCGAGCAGCAGGCTCACGTAGAGCCCGCCGGCGTCCAGCGTGCCCCACAGCCACAGCGCCACCACCAGCAGCGCATGAAACAGCGCCACCGCCGCCAGGGACCGACCGTGGCGAAGCAGCAGACGCCGCTCACTGACCGTCAGCCGGCGCGCCCGGCGCCAATAACGGCTGTTCACGGTGGACCCGCCGTGATGATCCGATCGCGGCCGGCGGCCTTGGCCTGATAAAGAAGACGGTCGGCGCGCACCAGCACCTCGTCCGGGCTTTCGCCGTGCCCGACCACGGTGAGCCCCACCGAGGCGGTCACTTCCAGCGCCGGCGCGGCCATGAAGCGCTGGGCGCGCAACGCGCTCATCAGGCGCTCCACGCTGGTGAGCGCCTGCTCCATGTCCATCACCGGCAGCATGATCAGAAACTCCTCGCCGCCCAGCCGCGCGGCCATGTCCTTGTCGCCCAGGTAGCGGCGGGTGAGCTCGGCGAACCGCACCAGCACCTGGTCACCGAACAGATGCCCGTGGCGGTCGTTGATGCGCTTGAAGTGGTCCAGGTCGACGAACCCCACCGCCAGCAGAAACGCCCCGCGGCGGGCCTGGCCGCAGGCCTTGGCGAGCAGCTCCATGGCGTGGCGGCGGCTGTACAGGCCGGTGAGCTCGTCCTTCACTGCCAGGTCCTGGATCCGCTCGAGCAGCTCGGCGAGCTGGCCGTTACGCTCGCGCAGCCGCAAACGAATGGTGGTGATCTCGCTGGCCAGTAGCACCATGGCCAGGGTGACCAGGGAAAACAACAGCCACTGGCCCGCCTCCAGCAACGGCTGCGCCAGGTCGCCACGGGCGTTCAGGTAGAGCAATACCAGGGCGTAGCCGGCCACCGCCAGGGCGGCGGCCCGCGCCACCTGCCGGCGGCGCACGCGGAACACGCCCTGGTGCAGGATGGCGAAGAAGAACGCCATCACCGCCAGGCGGCCCTGATCCAGGTAGAGCGCGGACGCCAGTAGAGTGAGGATGCACCAGATCATCACCGGCTCGGTCATCGCCGGGTTGTTCAGCCGCCGGTTCAGGCCGGTGCGGGCGAACAGCAGCAGGCCCAGGTGGCCGGCCCAGATGGTGCCGAACAGGGCGTAAAAGACCGTGGCGCCGCCCCGGAAGAACCCCCATTGCAGGATCAGCCAGCACACCAGGGTGTGCGCGGCGCCGCCCATCAGCAACGAAAACGCCAGGCGGCGCAAACGCAACGCCTGGCGTCGATCGGTGACTGTGGCAAGCCGTCCGTGCATGCGATCCTTCCCCAAGGTCGTCTTCTTATGGCACGGGGATGATAATCAAAACTGTGCACTGAATCACACTTTCGGTCGGGCTTTCACTGCCGGTTGTCCGAACACACCCGCTGCACGGCTTCACGCCAACCCCGGTAGCGGCGCTCCCGCTCGCCCTCTTCCAGCGCCGGTTCGAAGGCCCGGTCCGGCTGCCAGTGCTCGGCGATTTCATCGAGATCGCGGAACAGACCGCAGCCCAGCCCGGCCAGGTAGGCCGCGCCCAGGGCGGTGGTCTCGGTGACCCGGGGCCGGTCCACCCGCACCCCCAGCACATCGGCCAGGGTCTGGCCCAGCCAGTTGTTGACCACCATGCCGCCGTCCACCCGCAGCGTGGTGGGCCGCTGGGCGCAATCGGCGGCCATCGCCTCGAGCAAGTCGCGGGACTGGTAGCACACCGCCTCCAGACCGGCGGTGACCACCTCGGCGATGCCGGTGTCGCGGGTCAGCCCGAGCAGCGCGCCGCGCGCGTGCGGGTCCCACCAGGGCGCGCCCAGGCCGGTGAAGGCCGGCACCAGATAGACGCCGCCGGCGGAGCCGACACGGCGGGCCAGGGCCTCGGTTTCGCTGGCGTGGGTAATCAGGTTGAGGCCGTCGCGCAGCCACTGGATCGCCGCGCCGGCGACGAAGATCGAGCCCTCCAGCGCGTAGGTGGTCTCGCCGTTCAGCCGGTAGGCCACGGTGGTCAGCAAACGGTTGTCGGAGTGCACCGCCGCGCCGGTGTTCATCACCATGAAACAGCCGGTGCCGTAGGTGCTTTTCACCATGCCCGGCTGGAAGCAGGCCTGGCCCACCAGCGCCGCCTGCTGATCGCCGGCGATGCCGGTCACCGGCACCGCCGCGCCCAGCACCCGGGGGTCGGTGCGGCCGAACTCGCCGGCGCTGTCGCGGACCTCCGGCAGCAGCGACGCGGGAATGTCGAACAGCCGCAGCAGGTCCTCGTCCCAGTGCTGGCCGTGGATATTGAACAGCAAGGTGCGCGACGCGTTGGTGGCGTCGGTGGCGTGCACCCGGCCGTCGGTGAGCTTCCACAGCAGCCAGCAGTCGATGGTGCCGAAGGCCAGCTCGCCGGCCTCGGCCCGGCGGCGGGCGCCGTCCACGTTCTCCAGCAGCCAGGCCAGCTTGGTGGCCGAGAAATACGGGTCCAGCAACAGGCCGCTGCGCTCGCGCACCAGGTCCTCGTGGCCCTCCTGCTTGAGCCGCTGGCAGTAATCCGCGGTGCGCCGGTCCTGCCAGACGATCGCCCGCGCCACCGGTTCGCCGGTGGCCCGGTCCCACAGCACCGTGGTCTCGCGCTGGTTGGTGATGCCGATGGCGGCGAGCTGATCCGCTTCCACCTGGGCGTTGCGCAGCGCCTGCCGGCACAGCGCCAGGCAGTCGTTCCAGATCTCCTGCGCATCGTGCTCGACCCAGCCGTCGCGGGGGAAATGCTGGCGGAACTCCTTCTGCGCCTGCCCCACCGCGACCCCGTCCCGGTCAAAGACGATGGCCCGGGAGCTGGTCGTGCCCTGGTCGATTGCGAGAATGAAAGCGGACATACACACCCCGAAAATAGAAATAGAGTTAACAGTGAACAGTTAATAGTGAACAGCGAAACCCGGCGGACGCCCGGGCCTATCTGAGAGGTGTGTTCGCTATTAACTCTTCACTATTAACTCTTCACTGTCTTTTGTCGTCCAAGCACGTGTTGGCGGCGTTGTTCTCGGGGCAGGATAACCCGGAAGCGGGCGCCGCCCCAGTCGCTCTCCGCCACGGCCACGTCGCCGCCGTGCCAGTCGACGATGCGCTTGACGATGGACAGCCCCAGGCCGTAGCCGCCGCTGGCGCGGTGGCGGCTTTTGTCGAGCCGGGCGAACGGCTTGAAGACCCGTTCGCGCTGGTGCTCGGCGATGCCGGCGCCGTCATCGTCCACGTCCAGAATCAGGTTGCCGTCCTGTTCGGTCACCGTCATCCGCACCCGGGTTTTCGCGTACCGCAGGGCGTTGGTGACCAGGTTCTGAAGAATCCGGTGCAGGTAGCGCGGGTCCCCTTCCACGGTCAGGTCCCGGGAGCCGCGCGCGTCGATCAGGATGTCGCCGCGGATGTCCTCCAGCTCACCGATCAGCTGGTCGCACACTTCCAGCAGGCAGACCGGCTGGAACTCGATGTTGGGGGTGCCCTCCTCCAGCCGCGCATAGGTGAGGATCTCATCGATCAACTCATCCAGCTGCTCGATGTCCCGGTCCAGGGCGTTGAGCTTTTCGCGGCGCTCGTCGGCGGATTCGCAGTCCGCCAGCATCTCCAGGCCGAAACGCAGCCGCGCCACCGGGGTGCGCAGTTCGTGGGACACCGCCCGGGTCATCTCCCGCTGCGCCTCGATAAGACGGCGGATGTGCGCGGTCATGCCATTGAAGGTGGCCGCCACCTGGCCGATCGGGTCGTTGCCGGGGATATCCGCGTAGGCGCCCAGGTCACCGCTGCCCAGCCGCTTCACCGCCCGGTCCAGGCGCCGCAGGCGGGTCTGCAGCGGGCGCACCTGCAGGTAGGTGGACAGTGCCACCAGCAGCAACGCCACCACGCCGGCGATCACCAGCAACTCCCAGGGGAACTGATCGAACAGATGCAGCGGCCCCATCACCAGAATGCGCTCGCCGCCGGGCACCGGCACCAGCACTCGCACGCCGGCGTCGCGCCGGGTGCTGTCGGTGAGGGTGAACACCACCTCGTCGCGCTCCAGGCGCCGCTGCTGCTCCACGTCCAGGTCCAGCTCGGTGCGCGGCAGCAGCGTCAGGGGGTAACCGAAGTGCCGGTTGAGATCGGCCAGGGCCCGGTCCTGCTGGTTGGCCGGACGGGCGCGCAGATAGTCGAGCACCAGCATGGCGGTGGCGCGGGCCTGCTGTTCGGAGAGACGGGTCATGACGGCGCGGATATAAAGCGGATCACCGGGGACCGCGAACAGCACCTCCACCCGTTCGCTGTCCGCGTTCCCGCGCAGCACCACCCGGCCTTCCTGCAGATGCAGGCCGTCGCGATAGGACAGCCCCAGCTCGCCGGCGTCGCGCAGGCTCACCGGCGCGCCGAACATGCGGCTCAGCGAACGGGACCAGGCCTGGCGTTCCTCGTCGCTGGCGCGCTCGCGGTAGCCTTCCGCCATTAAATAGAAGGTGCCGCGGGCCATGCGCTCGCGGTACAGCTGGGAACGATAGTCGTTGACCAGCTCCACGCCGGCATAGGTGAGCGCGCCGATGATCAGCAGGGCCACCAGGATGCCGCCGTAGATTCGGACGAAGATACTGTTCAAATCACACCTGCTGGCGCGGGCGGGCGAAGGCGCCCGCCCCCGTCATCCGCTGCTCATTTCCTTAACGAACAGATAGCCCTTGGAGCGTACCGTCTTGATTCGCTTGGGGTTTTCCGGATCGTCACCGACCTTGGGCCGGATGCGGGAAATGCGCACGTCGATGGAGCGGTCCTGGCCGTCGTACTGGATACCGCGCAGTTTCTCGAAGATGGTCTCGCGGGACAGCACCGTGCCGGCGTTGGAAGCCAGCAGCCAGAGCAGGTCGTATTCGGCGCTGGTCAGGTCCACCGACTTGCCGCGCAGGCTCACTTCCCGGGCGGAGTTGTCGATCACCAGGGCGCCGAATTCCAGCCGCGACGGCGAGCTGTCGCGCTCGCTGTCGGTTTCCACCCGCCGCAGCAGGGCGCGGATGCGGGCCAGCAGAACGCGCGGTTTGACCGGCTTGGCGACATAGTCGTCGGCGCCCATTTCCAGCCCCAGGACCTGATCCATGTCGTCGGTGCGTGCGGTCAACATGAGGATCGGGTTCTTGAAGGTGGCGCGCACCTCCCGGCAGACGGTCAGACCGTCGGCGCCCGGAAGCATCAGATCAAGAACCACCAGGTCCGGTTGCTCGGAACGGATGCGGCGGATGGCTTCCTCGCCGTCGCTCACCACGCTGACGTCGAGGCCGTTGGATTGAAGGTATTCGCAAGTGAGATCGGCGAGACGCTCATCGTCTTCCACGATCATGATGGTCGGCGGGTTATCCTGCACGCTTGTCATTCCCGTCGTTATCCTTATCGATTCGTTGTTGTTGCGGCGCAGCCGCCAATTCTGTTTATACGCATACCCGTGCGGTTGAGCAACCGGAATGAGCCGGTGGGGGCGACACAATATATAGTGGTCGTTCCCCCTCTCTCAAGCACCCCGGTTTTTCGCCCACACCGCTGCACAGCCCGCGCACAGTTTATCCACAGGATTTCCCCAACCGGAATGCTTGCAAAAGCCGGAACCCATCTATAACTTGTACTGTTATCGGTCACCGACCCCAACATATTGGGTTTTGTAAAAGTTTTCCGGTTCAGCAGGCCAACGTCTTTCCGCCCCCCGGAAAATGCCGCCGGATCAGCCGCTTACGAGTTCCGGCCCGAATTATGCAGTCCTGAAGTCGCCGACAGTCCGGCCCCCGGCGCGCGCCGCGAACACAACATATGGTGTTTTCGACGCGCCAGCCCACCATTGGCGCCGGACCGGCGGTTTCCGACCCAGGGTCACAACGGTTTTTACAATCAGAATAGCCAGCACAGAGACAACGGAGAGGGCATCATGCACACGGATATGAATCGCGATCAGTCCCACGCGGGCGCGCCCGGCGGCGAAGTCAGCGCCGAACAGGACGTCACCGCCACCGCCCCCGGCCAGCTGCGCGTCATCAAGCGCAACGGCAAGGTGGTTTCCTACGATGACGACAAGATCACCGTGGCCATCACCAAGGCGTTCCTGGCCGTGGAAGGCGGCACCGCGGCGGCCAGCTCGCGCATCCACGACACCGTGGACCGCCTCACCGAGCAGGTCAGCGCCACCTTCAAGCGCCGCATGCCCTCCGGCGGCACCATCCATATCGAGGAAATCCAGGACCAGGTGGAACTGGCCCTGATGCGTAACGGCGAGCACAAGGTGGCCCGCGATTACGTGCTGTACCGCGACCAGCAGGCGCGCAAACGCGCCGAACGCGCCCGCGACCTGCCCGAGCCCAAGCACAAGGTCGACATGACCGTGACCATGGAAGACGGCAGCCGCGCGCCGCTCGACATGGCCCGCCTGGAATACCTGATCCACGAGGCCTGCAGCGGTCTCGAAGAGGTCTACCCGGACAAGATCATCGCCGAAACCGTCAAGAACCTGTACGACGGCGTGTCCATCAAGGACGTCAACACCTCCATGGTGATGACCGCGCGCACCATGATCGAGATGGAGCCCAACTACTCCCAGGTCACCGCCCGGCTGCTGATGGACAAGATCCGCGCCGAGGCCCTGCAGTACCTGGGCGTGGGCGAGCGCGCCAGCCAGCAGGAAATGGAAGACCTCTACGCCAAGGCGCTGAGCGCCTACATCGAGAAAGGCATCGAGTACGAGCTGCTGAGCCCGGAGCTGGCCGAGTTCGACCTGAACAAGCTGGGCGCGGCCATCGACGGCAAGCGCGACCTGCAGTTCTCCTACCTGGGCCTGCAGACCCTCTACGACCGCTACTTCATCCACCACAACGAGACCCGCATCGAGCTGCCGCAGTGCTTCTTCATGCGCGTGGCGATGGGCCTGGCGGTGCGCGAGGACAACCGCGAAGAGCGCGCCATCGAGTTCTACAACCTGCTCTCCAGCTTCGACTACATGAGCTCCACGCCGACCCTGTTCAACGCCGGCACCCTGCGTCCGCAGCTGTCCAGCTGCTACCTGACCACGGTGCCCGATGACCTGTCCGGCATTTACAGCGCCATCCACGACAACGCCATGCTGAGCAAATTCGCCGGCGGCCTGGGCAACGACTGGACCCCGGTGCGCGCGCTGGGCGCCTATATCAAGGGCACCAACGGCAAATCCCAGGGCGTGGTGCCGTTCCTGAAAGTGGTCAACGACACCGCCGTGGCGGTGAACCAGGGCGGCAAGCGCAAGGGCGCGGTCTGTGCCTACCTGGAAACCTGGCACATGGACATCGAAGAGTTCATCGAGCTGCGTAAGAACACCGGCGACGACCGCCGCCGCACCCATGACATGAACTCCGCCAACTGGATCCCCGACCTGTTCATGAAGCGGGTGATCAACGAACAGGACTGGACCCTGTTCAGCCCCAACGACGTGCCCGACCTGCACGATCTGTACGGCGAAGCCTTCGAGAAGCGCTACGAAGAATACGAAGCGATGACCCGCGACGGCCGCATGAAGCTGTACAAGCGCCTGCCGGCGGTGAATCTGTGGAGAAAAATGCTCTCCATGCTGTTCGAAACAGGCCACCCCTGGTTCACCTTCAAGGATCCCTGCAACCTGCGCAGCCCGCAGCAGCACGTGGGCGTGGTGCACTCGTCCAACCTGTGCACCGAGATCACCCTGAACACCAACCAGGAAGAGATCGCGGTGTGCAACCTGGGTTCCGTGAACCTGGCCCAGCACATCGTCGACGGCGCTCTTGACCGCGACAAGCTGGCGAGCACCGTGAAAACCGCCGTGCGCATGCTCGATAACGTAATCGACATCAACTACTACAGCGTGCCCCAGGCGGAGCGCTCCAACATGAAGCACCGCCCGGTGGGCCTGGGCATCATGGGCTTCCAGGACGCGCTCTATAAGCAGGGCTTCAGCTACGCTTCCCAGGAAGCGGTGGCCTTCGCCGACCAGTCCATGGAAGCGGTCAGCTACTACGCCATCCAGGCCTCCGCGGACCTGGCCGAAGAGCGCGGCGCTTACCAGAGCTTCGACGGCTCCCTGTGGAGCCAGGGCGTGCTGCCGATCGATTCCATCGACATCCTGGTCAAGCAGCGCGGCGAGGACTACTGCAAGGTGGACCGCAGCCAGACCCTGGACTGGGACAGCGTGCGCGAACGGGCCCGCAAGGGCATGCGTAACTCCAACGTGATGGCGATCGCGCCGACGGCCACCATCGCCAACATCACCGGCGTGTCGCAGTCCATCGAGCCCACGTATCAGAACCTGTACGTGAAATCGAACCTGTCCGGCGAGTTCACCGTGGTCAACCCGTTCCTGGTCAACGCCCTCAAGGAGCGCGGCCTGTGGGACAACGTCATGGTCAACGATCTCAAGTACTACGACGGCTCCGTGCTGCCCATCGAGCGGGTGCCGGACGACCTCAAGGAAGAGTTCCGCACCGCCTTCGAGATCGAGCCGCGCTGGCTGGTGGAAGCGGCCAGCCGCCGTCAGAAGTGGATCGACCAGGCCCAGTCGCTGAACCTCTACATCGCCGAGGCCAACGGCAAGAAGCTGGACGTGACCTACAAGATGGCCTGGCTGCTGGGTCTCAAGACCACCTATTACCTGCGTGCCATCGGCGCCACCCAGACCGAGAAGTCCACGGTCAACGACAACACGCTCAACCGGGTCTCTTCCGGTGGCGGTGACGCGGCAGCCGCCTCCGCCGCCGCCCCGTCCGAAGCCGATTTCAGCCAGCCCGCGGACGTCCCGCAGGCCTGCTCCCTGGACGACCCGGATTGCGAGGCGTGCCAGTAAGCACGCGGAACGGAATGCAACATCGGTGGCGCCCCGGCGCCACCCCGACAGAATTGGAGAAAGATCATGCTGAGCTGGGACGAATTTCATGCGCCAGAAACGCCCAACCACAAGCAGCCCGGCGGGCGGACAGCGCCGCCGCAATCTCAACCGGTATCTGAGGAAGCGGCACCTGCACCTCAAGCACCGGCAGCGGGAAGTGGAACGGATGCGAGCCCTGAAACCGGACACCCCGGGCACGACGAACTGCGAGGAGAATCCTCACGGGAGCGAGCGCTGAGCGACGCGGTACTGCGTGCCCAGCAAGCGGTGGCCGAAATGGACACCGCCGAAGGCATCGCGGAGCTGGAAGGCGCCGCCGGCCGTGTCGAGGTGGACGACAAGCGCATGATCAACTGCCGCGCCGACCTCAACCAGCTGGTGCCCTTCAAGTACGACTGGGCCTGGCAGAAATACCTGGACGGCTGCGCCAACCACTGGATGCCCCAGGAAATCAACATGAACGCCGACCTGGCGCTGTGGAAGAAGGAAGGCGGCCTCACCGAGGACGAGCGCCGCATCGTCAAGCGCAACCTGGGCTTCTTCTCCACCGCGGATTCACTGGTGGCGAACAACCTGGTGCTGGCCATCTACCGGCTGATCACCAACCCGGAGTGCCGCCAGTACATCCTGCGCCAGTCCTTCGAGGAAGCGATCCACACCCACGCCTACCAGTACTGCATCGAGTCACTGGGCATGGACGAAGGCGAGATCTTCAACATGTACCGGGAAATCCCCTCGGTGGCCAAGAAGGCGCAGTGGGGCGTCGACTACACCCGTGAGATCTCCGACCCGCAGTTCACCACCGGCACCCCGGAGACCGACAAGGCGCTGCTCAAGAACCTGATCGCGTTCTACTGCGTGCTGGAAGGCATCTTCTTCTACTGCGGCTTCACCCAGATCCTGTCCATGGGCCGCCGCAACAAGATGACCGGCGTCGCCGAGCAGTTCCAGTACATCCTGCGCGACGAGTCCATGCACGTGAACTTCGGCGTCGACGTGATCAACCAGATCAAACTGGAAAACCCGCACCTGTGGGACCAGGAGATGCGCGATCAGGCCACGCTGATGATCCTGGAAGGCACCGAGCTGGAAATCCAGTACGCCCGCGACACCATGCCGCGCGGCGTGCTCGGCATGAACGCGGCGATGATGGAAGAGTACCTGCAGTTCATCGCCAACCGCCGCCTCACCCAGCTGGGCCTGCCCGAGCAGTTCAAGGGCGTCACCAACCCGTTCCCCTGGATGAGCGAGATCATGGACCTGCGCAAGGAGAAGAACTTCTTCGAAACCCGGGTCACCGAGTATCAGGTGGGCGGTGCGCTGAGCTGGGATTGAAGCGCCTTGTAGGAGCGAGCCTGCTCGCGAAAGGCAAGCGGAGCTTGCCGGCGGGATACCAGGGGCCTCTGGAATCCTGCCGGCCGACAAGGCGACCTTTCGCGGGCGGGGCCCGCTCCCACAAGCGCTGCCCGATTGTCTCCTCTGCCACCCTTTGGCACCATTAGGGCACCCAAGCCGGAGGCGTCCATGAGCGACCACGAAGACTACGACGACTACAAGCAGGAAGCCCAGGAGCTCCTCAGCACCATTGAGCAGGTGGAGGAAACCCTCTCGGTGATGACCACGGTGGTCAGCCAGCTCAAAGAGCAGGTCGCCACCCATATCGACGACGGCGACGACACCGTGGAAATGAGCGCCGAGGAATTCCTCGAGCAGTGCGAGAACGCCGAAGGCACCTGGCACTGACGCCGCATCGACTCTCCCAATCCCAAGCATCAGCATTGACCATACCCCCCTGCCCCGCCTGCGCGTTATAGTGTCGGGCACGATGATGGCGCGTTCCCGGCGCCGGAAGGAGAAGGTTGAATGAAAGCTTCGGATTTGTTCGTTCGCGCCCTGGAAGCCGAGGGCGTGGAATACGTCTTCGCCATCCCCGGCGAGGAAAACCTGGATCTGCTGGAAGCCCTGCGCGGCTCCCGCTCGATCAAGCTGGTGGTGACCCGCCACGAGCAGGGTGCCGGCTTCATGGCCGCCACCTACGGCCGCCTCACCGGCAAGGCCGGCGTCTGCCTGTCGACCCTGGGCCCCGGCGCCACCAACCTGGTGACCGCCGCCGCCTACGCCCAGCTGGGCGCCATGCCGATCGTGATGATCACCGGCCAGAAGCCGATCAAATCCAGCAAGCAGGGCCAGTTCCAGATCATCGACGTGGTCGATATGATGCGCCCGCTCACCAAGTTCACCAAGACCGTGGTCAGCGGCGACACCATCCCGGCGCGCATCCGCGAGGCGTTCCGCCTGGCCCAGGAGGAGCGCCCCGGCGCCACCCACCTGGAGCTGCCCGAGGACATCGCCCGCGAGCACTCCTCCATGCCGGTGCTCGAGCCCAGCCTGACGCGCCGGCCGATCGCCGAGGACAAGGCCATCTGCCGCGGCGTGGAAGCGATCCGGAACGCCCGCAAGCCGCTGATCGTGGTGGGCGCCGGCGCCAACCGCAAACTGACCAGCAAGATGCTGCGCCAGTTCATCGAGAAGCTCGGCATTCCGGCGATCACCACGCAGATGGGCAAGGGCGTGGTGGACGAAACCGGCCCCCACTTCCTGGGCAACACCGCGCTCTCCGACGGTGATTTCGTGCACCGCGCCATCGGCGCCGCCGACCTGATCATCAACGTCGGCCACGATGTGGTGGAAAAGCCGCCCTTCTTCATGCAGCCCGGCGGCGCCACCGTGGTGCACGTGAACTTCAACTCCGCCCAGGTGGACCCGGTCTACTTCCCGCAGATCGAGCTGGTGGGCGACATCGCCAACAGCCTGTGGCAGCTCAAGGAGCGCCTGGAACCCCAGGAGCACTGGAGCTTCGCCGACTTCCACCGGGTCCGCGACGCCATGCAGGCGCACATCGCCGAGGGCGAACGCGACGACCGCTTCCCGATCCTGCCGCCGCGCCTGGTGCGCGAGATCCGCAAGGTGATGCCCGACGACGGCACCATCGCGCTGGATAACGGTATGTACAAGATCTGGTTCGCGCGCAACTACCCGGCCACGCACCCCAACACGGTGCTGCTGGACAACGCCCTGGCCAGCATGGGCGCCGGCCTGCCCTCCGCCATGGCCGCCAAGATGGTGCATCCAGACCGCCGCGTGATGGCGGTGTGCGGCGACGGCGGCTTTATGATGAATTCCCAGGAGCTGGAAACCGCCGTGCGCCTGCGCCTGGACCTGGTGGTGCTGATTCTGCGTGACGACGGCTACGGCATGATCAAGTGGAAGCAGAAGCAAATGGACTTCCATGACTTCGGCCTGGACTTCCAGAACCCGGATTTCGTCGCCTACGCCAAATCCTACGGCGCCCAGGGGCACCGCGTGGAAAGCACCGAGGGCCTCGGCCCGCTGGTGGAGGAATGCTACGCCGCCGGCGGTGTGCACGTGATCGACCTGCAGGTGGACTACAGCGACAACGACCGCGTTCTGAACCAGGAAATCCGCGAGCTCAGCCGCAAGGTCTAGCACCGCCAAATGCCTTTCCGACGAGCGGTATTCCGCTCGTCGGAAAGCGCTCACCGTGCTCCCGGTGGCGGTGCTAATCTGCCGCTCCCCACCCGATTCGCGCAGGGAGCGCCAGCATGGCAACCACCTCTTTATCCAACCTTCTGCCCTCGGTGCTGAGCGCCGTTCTCTCCACCGGCACGGCGGCCGCCCCGGCCACCGATCCCGCCGTCACCAGCGGCGACTGGTATCGCCCGGCGGTGGACGTGAACGCCCAGGTTCAGCTTCAGGGCACCCCCAACATCAGCTATGACGTGGCACTCTACGTCCTTGATCTGTTCGACACCGACAGCGCCGTAATCGACGCCTTGCACGCCGACGGCCGCAAAATGATCTGCTATTTCTCGGCGGGCACCTTCGAGAACTGGCGCGACGACGCCGGCCGCTTCACCGCCGCCGACAAGGGCCGCCGCCTGGGCAACTGGCCCGGTGAGCGCTGGCTGGACGTCCGCTCGCAAAACGTCCGCGCGATCATGGCCGACCGCCTCGACCTGGCCGTGCAGCGTGGCTGCGACGGCGTCGACCCGGACAACGTGGACGGCTACGCCAACCGCACCGGCCTGCCGCTCACCTACCAGGATCAGATCGACTACAACACCTGGCTGGCGGAGCAGGCGCACCAGCGCGGCCTGGCGATCTCGCTGAAGAACGACCTCGGCCAGATCGATGACCTGGTGGCGCACTTCGATTTCGCCATCAACGAATCCTGCCATGAGTGGGACGAGTGCGAACTGCTGATGCCCTTTATCGAGGCCGGCAAGCCGGTGGTACACATCAATTACCTGTACGCCGACGACCCGATCGGCCGCGCCGAGCTGTGCCTGTACACCCGCGGCCTGGGCTTCAACACCCTGACCCTGCCGCAAATGCTCGACGGCAGCTTCCGCCACAGCTGTAATCCGTAACGCTCATCCATAGCCCTCTCCGGGGCGGGCCGGTGCGACATAAAACCGACCCACCCCGGTAACATCGCTTTCATCGCCCCTTGCTTAGCTGGGGAGTGTCGGCCAAGGCCGCCTTCCCAATCACTGCTAACAAAAGGTCGGACGATGGACACCAGCGCCCTGCGAAAACTTACCACCGCCTGTCTGGCGGCCCTTGCCCTTTCCGCCTGCGGCGGCGACAGCGACAACGACCCGGCGCCGGCGCCACCGGCGGAAGCCGGTTTCCAGCTGCAATTGCTGCACTTCGCCGACATGGACGGCGCCACCGGCGCCCTGCAGAACGTGGAGCCCTTCTCCGCGGTGCTCGAAGCCCTGCGCGCGGAATACCCGGACAACACCCTGGTGCTCAGCTCCGGCGACAACTTTATTCCCGGCCCGCGCTACTTCGCCGCCGCCGACCCGGCCATGGACGGCGTGCCCGGCGTCGCCGTGGCCGGTAACGGCCGCGCCGACATCGCCATGCTCAATGCCATGGGTCTGCAGGGCGCCGCCGTCGGCAACCACGACCTGGACGGCGGCACCGCCGAATTCGCCGGCATCCTGGCCGCCGAGGGCAACTACCCCGGCGCCCGCTTCCCCTACCTGAGCGCCAACCTGGACTTCACCACCGACGCCAACCTGTCCGGCCTGGTGGAAAGCGACGGCCAGAGTCTGGCGGCCATGCCCAACGGCCTGTCCGGCTACGGCACCGTGGAAGTGGGCGGCGAAACCCTGGGCGTGATCGGCGCCACCACGCCGTCGCTGGGCAACATCACCAGCACCGGCGACATCACCATCAACCCGTCCAGCGGCGGCAACCAGGCGCTGGCCGACGTGCTGCAGCCGAAAATCGACGCGCTGCGCGACCAGGGCATCGACAAGATCATCATGCTCGCCCACATGCAGACCCTCAGCGTGGAAAAAGAGCTGGCCACCCTGCTGGAAGGCGTCGACATCATCGTCGCCGGCGGCTCCAACACCCTGCTCGCCGACGACAACGACCGCCTGCGTGACGGTGACAGCGCCGCCGACGGCTACCCGCTCGCCTTCACCTCCGCCGCCGACGAACCGGTGCTGGTGGTCAACACCGACGGCGACTACAAATACCTGGGCCGCCTGGTGGTGCGCTTCGACGACGACGGCGTCCTGCTCACCGACAGCCTGGACGACACCGTCAACGGCGCCTACGTCACCGACGAGACCATGGCCGAGAACCTGGAAGGCACCCCCAACAGCGACGTCACCACCATCGTCACCGCCCTGGAAGACGTGCTCGCCGCCCGCGACGGCAACATCCTCGGCCGCACCGCCGTTTACCTGGACGGCCGCCGCAACCAGGTGCGCACCCAGGAGACCAACCTGGGCAACCTGACCGCCGACGCCAACCTGTGGCTGGCGCGCCAGTACGACCCCAGCGTGCAGGTGTCGATCAAGAACGGCGGCGGCATCCGCGATGACATCGGCTACTTCGTGATCCCGCCGGGCTCCACCTCCGAGGACGACCTGGAATTCTTCCCGCCGGCGGCCAACGAAAGCGCCGGCAAAGCGGAAGGCGACATCTCCCAGTTCGATTTGGAAGGCTCGCTGCGCTTCAACAACACCCTCACCGTGGGCGACGTCACCGCCGCCGAACTCCACCAGCTGCTTGAGCACGCGGTCGCCAAGGTCGAGGGCGTGGCCGGCCAGTTCCCGCAGGTGGCGGGCCTGCGCTTCAGCTTCGACCCCACCCGCCAGGGTCTGCGCAGCACCGCCAACGGCGACGACGTCGACCAGGCCGGCGAGCGGGTGCGCAGCCTGGCGCTGGTGGATGACAACGGCGCGGTGCTCGACACCCTGGTGCAAAACGGCGCCGTGGTCGGCGACGCTAACCGGGTGATCCGCCTGGTGACCCTGGGCTTCCTGGCCACCGAAGGCGGCAGCGGCCTGGGCGGCGACGGCTACCCGTTCGACTTCCCGCTGGAGAACCGCATCGACCTGGACGCCGAGGCGATCCCCGGCGGCGGCAGCAACCTGGCCACCTTCGCCGACCCGGGCAGCGAACAGGACGCCCTGGCGGAGTACCTGCTCGACCAGTTCGGCGAGAGCACGCCCTTCAACCAGGCGGAAACCGACGCCGACCAGGACCTGCGCATTCAGAACCTGAGCCGCCGCACCGACACCGTCCTGCCCTGACCCCATCCCACCCCGGGGCGCCTTTAACGGCGCCCCGTCTCCTTTCCGCTCCGTGCATGTATTACAGTACCCCCGTGAACAACAGGCAGGGGGGATCCACAGCATGACCGGAGCATTAACCCAGGTAGTGGTCCTGCTCGCCATGGCGGTGCTGGCCGTGGTGGTGTTCCGGCGCCTGCACTTGCCACCGATTCTCGCCTACCTGAGCGCCGGCATTCTCGCCGGCCCCGGCGGCCTGGGCTGGGTCGGCGACACCGAGGGCATGCTGCACCTGGCGGAATTCGGCATCGTCTTTTTGCTGTTTTCCCTGGGCCTGGAATTCTCGATTCCCAAAGTGCTGGCGCTGCGCCGGGTGGTGTTCGGCGCCGGCCCGTTGCAGGTGCTGCTCACCGGGCTGCCGGTGGCGGCGTTGATGTGGCTGCTGGGTTTCACGCCGGCGGTGGCGCTGATCGCCGGCGGCGCCTTCGCGCTCTCTTCCACCGCCATCGTGATCCGCGATCTGATCACCCGCGGCGCGGTCAACACCGGCTACGGACGCGCCACCACCGGGGTGCTGCTGTTCCAGGATCTGGCGGCGGTGATCATGCTGGTGCTGCTGCCGGTGCTCGCCAACCCGGACAGCGGGCATCCCGGCATCGCGGCGGCGACCACGCTGGGCAAGGCCCTGGCGCTGTTCATCGGCATCTATGTGATCGGCAAGTGGGTGCTGCCGCGCGCCCTGGAGGAAACCGGCCGGGCGCGCTCCGACGAAGTGTTCGTGATGACCGCCCTGCTGCTCGCCCTGCTGGCCGCCTGGGTGACCCATGCGCTGGGCCTGTCCATGGCGCTGGGCGCGTTTCTGGCCGGCATGATGCTGGGCGAAAGCCACTTCCGCCACCAGATCGAGGCGGACATCCGGCCGTTCCGGGATCTGCTGCTGGGTTTGTTTTTCATGGGCGTGGGCATGCTGGTGTCGCCGGCGCTGTTCGCCACCCACTGGCACTGGATCCTGCTCGGCGCGGCGGCGTTGATGCTGTTCAAGCTGGCCCTGATCAGCCTGCTGTTGCGCTGGCTGGGCGAGCGCACCGAAACCGCCATGCGCAGCGGCATCCTGCTGGCCCAGGGCGGCGAGTTCGGCTTTGTGCTGGTGGCCCTGGCGGTGAGCCACGGGCTGATGGACAACGAACAGGCCGGCGTGCTGGTGTCGATCACCGTGCTCACCATGGCCGTGACCCCGGCGCTGCTGGACAACAGCGGCGCGCTCACCCGCCGGTTACTGCGCCAGTGGGAACAGGAGCCGGACACCCCGGCGGTGGACGAAGCCACCACCGGCCATGTGCTGCTGTGCGGCTACGGCCGCGTGGGGCAGAACCTGATGCGCTACCTGACCCGCTTCCACCACCAGGCGGTGGCCATCGACACCGATCTGGTGCGCATCCAGGAAGCCAGCCAGGCCGGTGAGCGGATTATCTTCGGCGACGCCACCCGCAAGGAAATCCTGGAACGCGCCGGCATCCACCGCGCCAGCCTGCTGGTGATCACCTTCGACGACGCCCGCCAGGCGGAGCGCATCCTGCACACCGTCCACCAGCTGTGCCCGGACCTGCGCGTGCTGGTGCGCACCCGCGACGACACCCACCTGGACGAGCTGATCCAGGCCGGCGCCGCCGAGGTGGTGCCGGAGGTGCTGGAAGCATCGCTGATGCTGGTGGCCCACGCCCTGATGATGCTCGACACGCCGTTCGGCAAGGTGCTGGCGATGCTGCGCCAGAGCCGCCGCGAGCGCTACAAGCTGCTGCGCGGTTACTACCACGGCGAATCGCTGCCCACGTCCGACAGCGCCGGCAACCCCTACCGGCTGCTGCACGCGGTCACCCTGCACGGCCGCGCCGCCTGCCTCGGCAAGCGCCTCGACGAACTGAAGCTCAACGAGAGCAAGGTGGAAGTGCAGACCCTGCGGCGCGGCGACCGCACCATCGACCGCCCGGCGGACGACGAAGTGCTGCAGGACGGCGACATCCTGATTCTTTACGGTCCGCTGGAGGCGGTGGAAGCCAGCGAGGAGAAGCTGCTCGGCGGCTAACTCAAACGCTGTGGCAGCCCGCCTTGTGGGAGCGGGCCCGCTCCTACAAGCGGCGGCGCCAGCGGGCGGGGCTTTCGCCGCTCCAGTGGCGGAAGGCGCGGGTGAAGGCGCTGTGCTCGGAGTAGCCGAGCAGCGCCGCCACGTCGGTGAGCTCCAGGCGCGGGTCGCGCAGGTATTCCTTGGCCAGCCGGTAGCGGGTGCGCGCCAGCAGCGCCTGGAAGCTGTCGTCGCGCTCGCTGAGGCGCCGCTGCAGGGTGCGCACGCTGAGGTGGTTGGCCGCCGCCAGCGCCTCCAGGGTCGGGCGCCGTTCGCGCATCAGCCGCGCCAGCTGCCCTTCCAGCGGGTCGGCGGCCTCGCCCTGGCGGGCCAGCAGCGCCTCCGCCTGGCGGTCGAGAATGGCCAGCAGGTTGGCGTCCGGCTCGCGCAGCGGCAGCGCCAGGTACTCCAGCGGCACCCGGATCACCGTCTCCGGCTGGTTGAAGCGCACCTCACCGCCGAAGAAGCGTTCGTAGGGGCCGGTGTCCGCCGGCGGCGGATTGACGAAACAGACCCGCTCCACCAGCTGCGGCTCGCCGGTGAGATCGCGGGTCATCTGCACCACCGCGGCGATGCCGGTCTCGTCCACCAGCTGGCCGGACAGCCCCCGCTCCACGCCCCAGCGCACCTCCACCCGGTCGCCGTCCACCTCGATGCGCGCCGGGTTCACGTCGTAAATCAGCCGGTGATAGCGCTCCATGCGCGCCAAGGCCTGGCCCAGGTCGGCGCAGTTGAGCACCGCGTAGCCGAGCAGGCCGAAATGCCGCGGCGTGATGGTGCGGCCCACCGCCACCCCCAGGGCCGGATCGCCCAGCCGGGCGCTGGCGGTGGCCAGGCTCTGTTCCCAGAACCCCAAAGCGACCCGCTCCAGGCCCACCGGCGAGCGCTCCACCGGCATCGGCCCGAGCAGCGCCCGGGCGTCCTGGCCGCGCGCCTCCAGGTAGTCGTAAAGCAGCTGCACATAGGTGGCCGCCACGTAATTGCTGGTGGGCGGGGTGTTATGGGCGGCGCGGGAAACGGAAGTCATGGCGCCATTTGTCAAAAAATAGGAGGGCTCTGTCAAGCCCGGCGTGCCCCCACCCGGCTATCTTGATGTTATTGATCTGCATGATAAGCGGAGTGTTGGGACATGAACGATCTTCTTCAGCAGTTGGACTGGCGCACCCTGGTGCTGCCGGCCATGGTGCCGGTATTCGTCGCCGTGCTGATCGCCGAGGCCTGGCGGTTCCGCGGCCAGGGCCGCCTCACGCTCAAGGACTCCATGGCCAGCATGGGCCTGGGTTCGCTGTACATGGTGTTCGACACCCTGGTGACGGTGACCCTGGTGGCGCTGATTTTCTCCTGGGCCTACCAGCACCGCCTGTTCGACATCACCATGACGCCGCTCACCGGGCTGCTGCTGTTCGTGTCGCTGGAGTTCTGCTACTACTGGTTCCACCGCGCCAGCCACCGCATCCGCTGGTTCTGGAGCGCCCATGTGGCGCACCACTCCAGCACTCTGATGAACTTCTCCACCGCCATGCGGCAAAGCGCCATCTACAGCATCGTCGGCAACTGGCTGTTCTACGTACCGCTGGCGTTCCTCGGCTTCGAGCCGATCTGGGTGTTCTTCATGCTCACGGTGAACCTGGCGTACCAGTACTTCATCCACACCCAGTGGGTCGGCAAGCTGCACCCGGCCATAGAATTCGTGTTCAACACGCCCAGCCACCACCGCGCCCACCACGGTCGCAACGCGGAATACATCGACCGCAACTACGGCGGCATTCTGATTCTCTACGACCGCCTGTTCGGCACCTTCGTGGAAGAGAAAGAGGACGTGCCGGTGGAGTACGGCATCACCCGGCCGGTGAACAGCCACAACCCGATCACCCTGACCCTGCACGAGGCCGTGGATATGTTTCGGGATGCGGCCCGGCCGGGGCCGCTCAAGCAGCGCCTGAAGCACTTTTGGGCGCCGCCGGAATGGCGGCGCGAGGACGATTAGCCGGCGGCCTTCTTGCGGTTGGCGCGGATGCGCAGGTTGAGCATTTCCACGCCGAAGCTGAACGCCATGGCGAAGTAGATGTAGCCCTTGGGAATGTGGAACTCCAGACCGTCGGCGATCAAGGCCGTGCCCACCAGCACCAGGAACGACAGCGCCAGCATCTTCAGCGTCGGGTGCTCGGTGATAAAGCGGCCGATGGCGTTGGCGAACACCATCATGAAGCCCACCGCGATCACCACCGCGATCACCATCACTTCAATGTGGTCGGCCATGCCCACCGCGGTGATCACCGAGTCCAGCGAGAACACCATGTCGAGAATCGCGATCTGAATCAGGATGCCCATGAAGGAGCCGCCCACCTTGGGCTTGGCCAGTTCGTGGGTCTCGCCGGCGTCCTCAATGGAGTGGTGAATCTCCAGCACCGATTTCACCAGCAGGAAGAGGCCGCCCAGTATCAGCACCAGATCGCGCCCGGAAATGCCCTGCCCCAGCACCATGAACAGATCGGCGGTGAGCTTGGTCAGCCAGGCCAGCGACGCCAGCAGGCCCAGGCGCATCACCATGGCCAGTGACAAACCGATCAGGCGCGCCTTGGGGCGCTGCTTCTCCGGCAGCCGGTCCACCAGGATGGACAGAAAGATAATGTTGTCGATGCCCAGCACGATTTCCAGGGCGGTCAGGGTGGCCAGGGCAATCCAGGCCTCCGGCATGGTGATCCATTCGAGCATGGTGAATCCCGGTTAAGTAAAACCGCCATTCGAAACCGGCGGCGGGCATCTTGCAAGCGAATTCAGTGGTACAGCGCCGAACCCAGGCGGGCCGCCACGCGGCGGTCCAGGTACGGCAGCCGCACCCGCCGTTTGCCGAGGCCGCCGCCGGCGGTGTCCACTTCCAGTTCGCTCATGCGGTAGCGCCGGTCGAACGGGCTGCGGGTGAGGCGAATCGCCTGAATGCGGTTGCGCGGCACCACCGCCAGCCGGCGCCACAGCCAGCCCCGGTGAAACAGCAGCAGGTCCGGCGTCAGCGCCCAGCGCGTGTACTTGGCGTACAGGTGACCGTGGATCAGCGCCAGGGGCACGCCGGCCAGCGGAAGCCACAGGCCGTGCACGCCCAGCCACCACAGCCCCGGCGGCAGCGTCAGCGCGGTCCAGCACCACAGCCACAATCGCGCCAGACGGTGGCGGGTACGGCTGGAGAGCGACTGCCACTCCGGCTGGTGGCCGGTCATGCCGGGCAAGGCGCGGGCGATCAGCGCCTCGGCCTGGGCCGGCGTGCAGATCGGCGCCAGCGGCCGGGCGCCGCCGCTTTGCCCGGCCTCCGGGTCGCCGCCGCCACCGGCCTGGTCGACCTGCAGCGCCACGCGCCGGAACAGCCGATGCAACGGCGTGGCCAGCTGGTGCACCACCTGAATGCGCGGCACCCGCAGGGTCACCGACACCCGGGTGAACAGGCCGTGGCGCACACGCAGATCGCTGCCCTGCTCGTCCAGACGGTAGCCGTAATACTTCACCAGCGCGGCCACCACGGACAAGATCTTACCCACCGCCAGCACCGCCACCAGCGTGGCCAGAGCGAGCAGCACCGCCACCGCCAGCCCCAGCTGATCCAGCCAGGCGACGCCGGCGTCGCGCAACACCGGCCCCAACAGGCGCTGCAGCGTCTCCACGTTCACCACCTGCATGAAAGCGCCCAGCACCGCGCCCACCCAGAGCAGATTGCGGTTATCGATCAGACCCAGCATCACCAGTTCGCCCGGCGGCAGGGTCAGCAAGGTGGTGCCTTCGGCGGGCTCGCCGGCGTCGTGATCGTCGGTCGATGTCGCGCCCTTCAGGGCGTCGCGGCGCGCGAACACGGTATCGCTGAGGGTGCGGGCGTCGTCCAGGGACAACACCCGGATGGTCGCTTCCGCGCCGCCGCCGCTGGAGGTCTCCACCTTGACGTCGGCGACGCCCAGCAGGCGGTGCAGCAGGTTGCGCTGGGTGTCGATGTTCTCGATACGGCGATAGTCGATCTGGCGCAGATTGCGGAAAATCAGGCCGTCGCGGATCACCAGGCCGTCGTCGGCGAAATCGTAGCGGTACACCCACTGGTGCCAGAGCGCGCCCAGCGGCCCCAGCAACAGCAGCGGCACCACCACCCAGAACAGGCCGCCGCGCTCGGCGCCCAGCGCCACCGCCACGCCGATCGGGATCACCGCGCCCAGGCTGCCCACCAGCTGGAACACCCAGCTGAGCGGGTGCAGGCGTTTTTCCGGAAGCGGCTGGCCACCCTCATACCGCATCGCCGTCGCCTCCGTCGTCCTGGCGCAGCAGGGTGTCGCGCAGTGCCAGCGCGGTGTCGTGGTCGAGGCCGGGCAGCTCGTTGCAGGTGAAGCGGCTGCCGGCGGTGTACAGCTTCAGGGTGCCGACGCCGTAGCGGCGCTGCAGCGGGCCCTGGCTGACGTCGGAGTGCTGGATGCGCACCCGCGGAATGGCAATACGGTGACGCCAGAAAATGCCCTGGCGAATCACCAGGCCGTGCGGGTCGAGGCGGTAGCCCAGGTGCCGGAACCAGGCGCCGGGCAGCCACCAGGCCAGGCCGAACACCAGCAGCGTCCAGCCCAGGCACGCCAGCGCCAGCAGCGGGCCGGGGTCCAGCGGTAACAGCGTCAGGGCGGCGCCCACCGGCGCGCCCGCCAGCACCACGGCGGTGCCCAAGGCACGCAGGCGCCACACCGGCAAGGTGGCCGGGCTCACGGATTCAAGCGACATGCGGTTCCCCCAATGACGATGGCCATCAACGATGGATCAGTCAGGAGGATACCGCATCGATGCGGTGGCCAAGAACACCCGGCGTCAGTTGCGCGCTTCCTCGCGGGCCAGGTCCTGAATCAGCTGCCGCACCTGCTTGCGGTGCCTGCGGCTGGTCAGGCGTTTGCTGTCCCAGGTGGCGGGCACCAGCAGGCGGCCTTCGTCCAGGTCGCGGATCAGGAAGCGCCGTTCCACGCCGATGGGGTAATCGTCGGAGCCGTAGATGGCCACCAGCTGAATGGTCAGCGAGCGCAAACGCACAATGCCTTTTTCGCTTTCCGCCCGGTCGTCGCGGTGCTGATCCAGGCGCAGCCCCTCGCGCTGGGCGATGCGCTCGATGACGCTGTTGAAGGCGCCGATATGCACGAACTCACCGGCCCCGAGCGGCCCCTGGCGGGTGCTGTCGCTGAGCGACGGGGTATCACCGCTACTGTGCCGCTCGCGCTCCTCGTCGCCTTCCTGGTAATTCTGCTCCAGCTCGGTGACATCCTGGAAATAGGTGCCTTGGTCGGTTTCCAGGCGTGCAACGATGTGCTGAATGAAGATCGATTCGGCACTCATGTTGCTGATCAGGCAGAGGGCGTCGACACCCTTGTGGCGGCCCCGGTTGATCACCACCCGCGGGCGGCGCTGACGCTTGTAGCCGTTGTAAAGCAATTGCGCATAGACCACCCACACCATCAGCGTGGCGAAGCCGATCAATACGTTCAGAACGTCCTTATTTTGCGATATCCAGTCAAACATGCGTGAACTGTACCGCGCCGCGCCGGCCCGCTTTGCGAAAAGCTGTAAAACCTGAGCGCGCCGGCCCGGTATCGCCGCGGTCCATGGCGGTGATAGCCGGCGTTAGCCTTAAGGCCTGGTTCATGTGCCCGCAATAAGGGCGTAGTATCAAATCACCCAAGTACAGATACATCGCCAACTAAGGAGGTGCGCAGTGACACGGATTGGCCAGGACACCCTTAACAGCGCCAAGACCCTCGATGTCGGCGGCAAGACCTATCATTATTACGATATCAATGCCGTCGCCGATAAGGGCTGGGGTGATCTCAGCAAGCTTCCCTTTTCACTCAAGGTTCTTCTGGAAAACCTGCTCCGCCACGAAGACGGTGAATCCGTCACCGTGGAGGACATCGAAGGCCTGGTACGCTGGACCGAGAAGCGCGCTTCCGATCGCGAAATCAATTACCGCCCGGCACGGGTCCTGATGCAGGACTTCACCGGCGTGCCCGGGGTGGTCGATCTGGCCGCCATGCGCGACGCCATCGCCAAGGCCGGCGGCGACCCGCAGCGGATCAACCCGCTGGCACCGGTGGATCTGGTCATCGACCACTCGGTGATGGTGGACGAATACGGCACCCCGCAATCGTTCTCGCAAAACGTGGAACGGGAATACGAGCGCAACAAGGAACGCTATCAGTTCCTGCGCTGGGGCCAGAACGCCTTCAATAATTTCCGCGTGGTACCGCCGGGCACCGGCATCTGCCACCAGGTGAACCTGGAATATCTGGGCCGCGGTGTCTGGTACAGCGACACCGAGGACGGCAAGACCTTCGCCTACCCGGACACCCTGGTGGGCACCGATTCCCACACCACCATGATCAACGGCCTGGGCGTGCTCGGCTGGGGCGTGGGCGGCATCGAAGCGGAAGCGGCCATGCTCGGCCAGCCGGTGGCGATGCTGATTCCCGAAGTGGTGGGCTTCAAGATCACCGGCAAAATGCGCGAAGGCATGACCGCCACCGACCTGGTGCTCACCGTCACCGAAATGCTCCGTTCGCGCGGCGTGGTCGGCAAATTCGTGGAGTTCTTCGGCGACGGCCTGGCCGATCTGAGCCTGGCGGACCGCGCCACCATCGGCAACATGGCACCGGAATACGGCGCCACCTGCGGCTTCTTCCCGATCGACGAGCGCACCATCGAATACCTGGAGCTGACCAACCGGCCCAAGGACGACATCGCGCTGGTGGAAGCCTACTGCAAGGCCCAGGGCCTGTGGCGCTCCAGCGACGATCCGGACCCGGAATTCAGCGACGTGCTGGAACTCGACCTGGACGACGTGGTGCCCAGCCTGGCCGGCCCGAAGCGGCCCCAGGACCGCGTGCCGATGACCGAGGTGAAACGCACCATCATCGACGTGATCAGCCAGGAGCTGAAACTCAACGACGAGGAAATCAGCAAGCTCGAGGGCGAAGGCGGCCAGACCGCCATCGGCAACCACGAGCCGGGCAGCGGCGTGGAAGTGACCATGGACGGCAAGACCTTCCACCTGGATCACGGCGACGTGGTGATCGCGGCGATTACCTCCTGCACCAACACCTCCAACCCCAGCGTGATGATGGCCGCCGGCCTGATGGCGCAGAAAGCGGTGGAAAAAGGGCTGACCCGCAAACCCTGGGTGAAAACCTCCCTGGCACCGGGCTCCAAGGTGGTCACCGACTACCTCAACAAAGCCGGCCTGCAGGACCCGCTGAACCAGATCGGCTTCGACCTGGTGGGCTACGGCTGCACCACCTGTATCGGCAACTCCGGGCCGCTGCCCGACGAGATCGACAAGGCCATCGCCGAGGGCGATCTGGTGGTCGCTTCGGTGCTGTCCGGCAACCGTAACTTCGAAGGCCGGATTCACCAGAGCGTGCGCACCAACTGGCTGGCGTCACCGCCGCTGGTGGTCGCCTACGCGCTGGCCGGCACGGTCAAGATCAACCTGGAAAAAGACCCGCTCGGCAAGGATAAGGACGGCAACGATGTGTTCATGAAGGACATCTGGCCGAGCAGCAAGGAAATCCAGGACGCCGTGGTGATGGTCGACCACGACATGTTCGAGAAACAGTACGCGAGCGTGTTCGAAGGCGACGAAACCTGGAAGAGCCTGCCGATTCCGGATTCCAAAACCTACGAGTGGAACAGCAAATCCACCTACATCCAGAACCCGCCGTTCTTCGACGGCCTGACCGCCGAGCTGGACGATGTGGAGCCGGTCAAGAACGCCCGCATCCTGGCGATGCTCGGCGACTCGGTGACCACCGACCACATCTCCCCGGCCGGCGCCATCAAGGCCGACAGCCCGGCGGGCCATTACCTGCAGGGCCACGACGTGGAGCCGATCGACTTCAACTCCTACGGTTCCCGGCGCGGTAACCACGAGGTGATGATGCGCGGCACCTTCGCCAATATCCGCATCCGTAACGAGATGACCCCGGAGATCGAAGGCGGCTACACCAAGCACTTCCCCGGTGCCGAGGAAATGCCGATCTACGGCGCCGCCATGCGCTACAAGAAGGACAACGTGCCCACCGTGGTGGTGGCCGGCAAAGAGTACGGCACCGGCTCCAGCCGCGACTGGGCGGCCAAAGGCACGCGCCTTCTCGGCGTGCGCGCGGTGATCGCGGAGAGCTACGAGCGCATCCACCGTTCCAACCTGATCGGCATGGGCGTGCTGCCCCTGCAGTTCCCGGAAGGCACCACGCGCAAAACGCTCAATCTCGACGGCACCGAGGAAGTGGACATTCCCAACCTGGGCAATGACCTCAAACCCAGCCAGGAAATCGAAGTGGTGTTCCGCAAGGACAACGGCAAGGAACAGACGGTGAAAGCGATCAGCCGTCTGGATACCGGCGCCGAAGTCACCTACTTCAAGAACGGCGGCATTCTCCACTATGTGCTGCGCCAGATGATGACCGACTGAGCGGTTCTTTTTTAAAAAGAACCCTCCCGATCAGGGGCGCCTCGGCGCCCCTTTTTTCTGTCTCTTTTCTTGTTCAAGCGCAAAATATCATGCGCCTTCCGCATTTTAAGCGCCGCCCGATTCTCAACGTTACTCTGTTATTGTAATAATAGAGCGGTTTCCCCATTGCAGGAACGCAATAAAAACAAAGAAACAGGAAGGAAGCCCACGTTATGGAACAAGCCATAAAACGCAAACCCAATGTGCATGCATTCCTCTATATTTATCGCAATCACGCCGCACAATTCTGGTGGTGCGCGGTGCCCTATGTGGACAGCCCGGGGCGCCGCCGGCAGCGGCGGCGGTCGTTCCGGGACAGCCGCCTGGGCGGCAAGAACGCGGCGCTGACGGCGGCCCGCGCCTGGCGCGACCAGGCGATCACCGACCCGCGGGTGCGCGTCGCCATGGGCGACCGCCGCCCGCTGGTGCTCTACGCCGGCGACGACAGCGGCCGCATCGGTGACGGCGGCAACCCGTTCGGGCTGGTGGGGGTCACCGCCACCTTCCGGGAAAAGCCCCTGGGCGGCAATTTCTCGGTCACCGCCAACCGGGGGCGCAAGAAATGGTTCTCCATGCGCCGTTATGGCGGCTACGGCGCTTTCCGGCGCGCCGTGCTGCAGCGCTGCAAGTGGGTCGGGGCGCCGGTGCCGGACGACGATGAGCTGCGTCACCGCTACCAGCAGTGGGCGCGGGACAACGAGACCCGCCTGCGCCGGCACGGCCTGGAGCCGTGAGCTGTCCGCGCCGGGCGGGCAGGACACCCTCCCGGCGCGCATTTATAATGCAAATCAATTAAACAAACCGCTTATTTTGTCAGGAATGGAAACCCGTTCCGCAACCCTCAAAATTCGCCCCACCGCCCGTCGTTTTTGATCGCCCCCTCACTGATCCCGTCATTTTGGTTAATTATTAGCCGAAAACAGCGCAAATACAGTTGTTTACATCAACAAAGTAGCCCTAAAAACCCTTTAGGGGAATGACTTGACAGTCACAAAAACCGCGTACTAAAGTGAAATTGAAGTTCATTATTTGAACCAATGATAATTTTTTAATGGCGTTCTTCGATAGAGCGCCCAATACCAACAACAATAACGGATGTACCTATGGGTGCTTATGTCCTGCGCCGTTTGCTGGCGTTGATTCCCACTCTCCTGATCGCCAGCGTCATCGTATTCGGAGTGGTGCGGCTGGTACCCGGCGACGTGCTCGACCTGATGCTGAGCGAGAACGCCTACTCCTCCAACGCCCCCGACGACCGTGCCCAACTTGAAAAAGCCCTGGGCATGGATAAGCCGCTCTACATGCAGTACCTGAGCTGGGCCGGCAACGCGCTGCGCGGCGACCTGGGCGAATCCCTGTGGCGCAACACCCCGGTCACCGAGGAGATCGGCGCCCGCCTGGGCGTGACCCTGGAGCTGGGCATCCTGGCGTTGCTGATCGCCCTGATCATCGCCTTGCCGGTGGGCATCTTCTCGGCGATACGCCAGGAGACCCTGGCCGACAACGTGGGCCGCAGCTTCTCGATCCTGGCCCTGGCGATTCCCAACTTCTGGCTGGGCACCCTGGTGGTGATCCTGCCGGCGCTGTGGTGGGGCTGGTCGCCACCCACCGAGATGACGCCGTTCTTCGAGGACCCGATCGAAAACCTGAAAACCTTCCTGGTGCCCAGCCTGATTCTCGGCACCTCGCTGTCGGCGGTGATCATGCGCATGACCCGCACCATGATGCTGGAAGTGCTGCGCCAGGATTACATCCGCACCGCCTGGGCCAAGGGCCTGCGCGAGCGCAGCGTGGTGCTGGTGCACGCGGTCAAGAACGCCATGATTCCGGTGATCACCCTGGTCGGCATCCTGGTGCCGATCCTGTTCGGCGGCACCGTGATCATCGAACAGATCTTCCGTCTGCCCGGCCTCGGCCAGCTGCTGCTGGAGGCGGTCAGCACCCGCGATTACCCGATCATCACCGGCGTCTTTCTGGTCACCGGCGTGGTGGTAATGCTCGTCAATCTGATTGTGGATCTGTGCTACGGGTACCTCGACCCGAAAGTACGGTTCGACCGGTGAAACAGGAATCTCGAAGTATGAATGCATCCGTTGAACCGGCCGCTGTCACGGCCACCCCGGCGCGGCCCGCCAAACGCCGCAAGCCCCTGCCCAAACCCCTGGCGTTCTGCGCCCGCCTGTGCCGGGAACGGCCGCTGGGCGCGGTGGGCGCGCTGATCTGCCTGTTGCTGCTGTTCACCGGCATTTTCGCCGACCTGATCGCGCCGCAGGGCTATAACGCCATCAACCCCATCGACCGGCTGAAAGCGCCGTCGGCGGAATACTGGTTCGGCACCGACCAGCTGGGCCGCGACATCTTCGCCCGCGTGGTGCACGGCGCGCGCCTGTCGGTGATCGTGGCGTTCGCCGCCACCACCCTGTCGATCGTGATCTCCGCGTTGCTGGGCATTCTCAGCGGCTACTTCGGCGGCCGCCTGGACATGTTCATTCAGCGTCTGGTGGACGGCTGGATGTGCTTCCCCGACCTGATTCTGCTGATCGTGGCGGTGGCCGTGCTCGGCCCCGGCACCTGGCAGATCATCGTCATTCTGGGGCTGCTGTTCGGCATCTCCGGCTCGCGGATCGTGCGCGGCGCGGTTCTCAGCGCCCGGCAGAACGTCTATGTGCACGCCGCCCAGTCCATGGGCGCGTCCAGCACCCGCATTCTCTGGCACCACATTCTGCCCAACGTGATGGCGCCGCTGATCGTGCTCTACACCACACGCCTGGCGGCGGTGATCCTGGCGGAATCCGGCCTCAGCTTCCTGGGCCTGGGCATTCCGCCACCGTCACCCAGCTGGGGCGGCATGCTCAGCCTGGACGGGCGCAGCTATATGTTCCAGGCCCCCTGGCTGGCGATTATTCCCGGCATCGCCCTGACCGTGGTGGTGTTCGGCATCAACATGTTCGGCGACGCCCTGCGCGACATGCTCGACCCGCGCATGCGCGGCGGCAGCGGTCGCTACCTGGCACGCGTGAAAAGGGCCATCGGCGTATGAATATGAAAGCGGACGTTACCCGCCGCACCCTGCTCGACGTGCAGGACCTGCACACCGTCTTCGAGAAGGACGGCAACGAGGTCCATGCGGTCAACCAGGTGAGCTTCGACGTGAAGGAAGGCGAGATCCTGGCCATCGTCGGCGAAAGCGGCTCCGGCAAGAGCATCACCGCCATGTCGCTGCTGCGGCTGATTCCCAGCCCGCCCGGGCGCATCGTCGGCGGCCGGGTGCTGTTCAACGATCAGGACCTGCTGGACCTGGACGACGAGCAGATCCGCCGCCTGCGCGGCCGCGACATCGCCATGATCTTCCAGGAGCCGATGACCTCCCTGAACCCGAGCCTGCGCATCGGCCGGCAACTGGCGGAGCCGCTGCGCGTGCACGGCTCGGTGCCCAAGGAAAAGGTCCGCGAGCGCTGCCTGGAGCTGCTGCGCCAGGTGCGCCTGGGCGACCCGGAAAAGCGCCTCGACGCCTACCCCCACGAGCTCTCCGGCGGCATGCGCCAACGGGTGATGATCGCCATGGGGCTGGCATGCCTGCCCAAGCTGCTGATCGCCGACGAGCCCACCACCGCCCTGGACGTGACGGTGCAGGCGCAAATCCTGGAACTGCTGCGCGACCTGGTGCGCGCCAACAACTCGTCGATGATGCTGATCACCCACGACCTGGGCGTGGTGGCCCGTTACGCCGACCGCATCAATGTGATGTACGCCGGCCGCATCGTGGAAAGGGGCACCGCGGAAGAGATTTTCCACTACCCCAAACACCCCTACACCCTGGGCCTGATGGAATCCATGCCGCGCCTGGACCAGGCCCCCGGCAGCCGGCTGACGCCGATTCCCGGCCAGCCGCCGGATCTCTCCGACCCGCCCCCGGGCTGCCCGTTCCATCCACGCTGCCGCTTCGCCGAAGCGCGCTGTCGCAGCGAACGGCCGCCCCTGGAACAGATCACCGACAACCACTGGAAAGCCTGCTGGGTGGATACCGATGCCAAACGCTGAACCGCTTCTGCAAGTCTCCGACCTGCGCGTGCACTTCCCGCTGCAGGCCGGCCTGCTGGGCCGCAACGCCGGCACCGTGAAAGCGGTGGACGGGGTCGCCTTCCATATCGACCGCGGCGAAACCCTGGGCCTGGTGGGCGAATCCGGCTGCGGCAAGTCCACCACCGGCCTGGCCATGCTGCGCATGAGCCCGCTCACCGACGGCCGCATCCATTTCGACGGCGAGGACATCACCCACCCGGACAAGCCGGCGCTGAAGCGGCTGCGCCGGCGCATGCAGATGGTCTACCAGGACCCGTTCGGCGCGCTCAACCCGCGCATGAAGGTGCTGGACATCGTCGGCGAGCCGCTGCGCGTGCACCGCCTTACCCAGGGCCGCGCCGCCTACCGGGAAAAAGTCATGGGGCTGCTGGAAAAAGTGGGCCTGAAAGCGGAGATGGCCGACCGCTACCCGCACGAATTTTCCGGCGGCCAACGCCAGCGCATCGGCATCGCCCGGGCGCTGGCCGCCGACCCGGAGCTGATCATCTGCGACGAGCCGGTGTCCGCCCTGGACGTATCGATCCAGGCCCAGGTGATCAACCTGCTGGAAGACCTGCAAAAAGAGCTGGGCCTGACCTATCTGTTCATCGCCCACGATCTGGCGGTGGTGCGCCACCTGTGCCACCGCATCGTGGTGATGTACCTGGGCCGGGTGGTGGAAGTGGCCGACCGCGAAACCCTCTACGACAACCCCCAGCACCCCTACACCCAGGCGTTGCTGGGCGCGATCCCGATCGCCAACCCGGACCCGGAGGTGCAACAGCACTTCAACCCGTCACTGAGCGGCGAAGTGCCCAGCCCCATTGATCCGCCGCCGGGGTGCCCGTTCCACCCGCGCTGCCCCCACGCCACCGAGCTGTGCCGCCGGGAAGCGCCGCGCGCCCTGGAAATCGAAGACCGCCATAGCGTTGCCTGCCATTTGCATGACCCGGACCGGGCCCAGGCCATGGCCGGCAACCTTTAACAAAATAACAAAACGAGGAGAGCATCATGAATTTGCGTACACCGAGAATCGCCCTGTCCCTGGCGGCCACCGCCGCCCTGGCCTGGGCCGGGCCGGCCGCGGCGGAAACTCCGCAAACCGACGGCACCGTCAATGTTTCCACGGTCTACCGCACCCTGGACGCCACCACCTGGGACCTGCAGCGCTGGACCTGGAAAGGCAACCACGACAACCTGCAAATGGAATCGCTGCTGCGCGGCGATCTTCAATACGGCCCGCGCGGCAGCAACGAAAACAGCTTCGTCGAGCAGGCCTACATTCCCTACGGTCAGCTGGAAGGCAGCCTGGCGGAAAGCTGGGAAGTGAAAGAAGACCCCATGCGCGTGGTGTTCCATCTGCGCGAGGGCGTCTACTGGCAGGAAGTGCCCGGCGTCATGGAAAGCCGCGAGCTGGTGGCCAACGACGTGATCACCTCGTTCAAAACCCGCTGGGACAACCCGCGCGCCATTCCCACCTTCTGGGACTTCGTGGAACGCTGGGAGGCCCCGGACGAGCACACCGTGGTGGCGCACTTCAGCAAATTCCACGGTAACTGGCCGTACCGCCTGGCCTGGGGCTACTACGACGGCATCCTGCCGCCGGAATGGCAGAACCTGAGCGAAGACGAGCGCGCCGACTGGAAAAACGCCGCCGGCACCGGCCCCTACCGCATCGCCGACATCCAGACCGGCCGTCAGCAGGTTTATGAAAAGAACGACAACTACTGGGACACCACCACCATCGACGGCGAGGAATACCAGCTGCCGCTCAATGAAAAAGTGGTCTATCACATCATCAAGGACGAATCGAGTTCGGTGGCGGCGCTCAGCTCCGGCCGCGTGGACATCATGGAAGCGATCCGCTGGCAGCTGGTGGACCAGCTGAAGAAAACCGCCCCGGAGCTGGAATTCCGCAAGCACGTGGCCACCCAGGGCACCTACATCGCCCTGAAGACCGACGAAAAGCCCTTCGACGACGTGCGCGTGCGCCGTGCCATGAACCTGGCCATCGACCAGCGCGCCATTCTCTCCTCGCTGCTCAACGGCGAAGGCGAGCTGCTCAACTACCCGTTCGCGCAGCGCTGGACCGAGTTCTACACCCCGTTGGAGGACCTCTCCCCCGCCGCCAAGGAACTGTTCAGCCACAACCCGGAAAAAGCCAAGAAACTGCTCGCCGACGCCGGTTACCCGAAAGGCTTCAGCTTCGACGTCCAGGTCTGCTCCTGCAGCCCCTATCACATGGACGTGGTCGCCATGCTGCAGGCGTACTACCAGCAGGTGGGCATCAACATGAACGTGAAAACGCTGGAATACGGCGCCTTCCGTTCCAACATGCGCGGCGACAACCAGGCCGGCGGCTACCTGATGAACAACGGGTCCGGCAACCCCATCCAGGTCCTGCGCAAGAGCTTCATGACCGGCCAGACCTGGAACGCCTCACGTTACTCCAACGAGGATTTCGACAAGAAGATCACCGCCGCCATCCATGAGCCGGACAACGAAAAACGCAACGCCAGCATCCGCGAGCTGAACGATTTCATCATCGAGGAAGCGGTACCGCACGTCTGGCTGCCCACCGAAATGGTGTACTCCGCCTGGTGGCCCTGGGTGAAGAACTACCACGGCGAAACCCGCATCGGCGCGGTCAAGCCCAACGCCATCTACGCCCGCATCTGGATCGACCAGGAACTCAAGGACAAGATCCTCAACGACTAAGTCCGCTTCGGATCACACACTTCTCCATCATCGCGGAGCCTCCGGGCTCCGTTTTTTTTGGCTTGTGGGAGCGGACCTTGTGGGAGCGGGCCCTGCCCGCGAAAGGGTGCGAAGCTCCCGGCAGGATGCCAGAGACGCTGTTTGTGCCGCCGTTAGATAAGCCCCTGGTATCCTGCCGGGTGGCTCCCGCCACCCTTTCGCGGGCGAGGCCCGCTCCCACAAGCCGCTCCTACAAGCATCTTCCTGCCGGCCTTGATAGACTCGGGAATTTCCGGTCCCACTTAGATCGTATTGTGTATGGCTTACATTCGTTTCATCGTCATGCTGGCATTGCTGGCACCTTTTCCGGCCTTGGCCGGTAACGCAGACCGCACCGCCGCCGAGGAAGAGAAGAGCGCCGCCGCCCGCGAGCAGCAGGAACTGCTGGAGCGCGCCGACGACCTGCGCCGCCAGCAGGAGACCACCGAAGCCCTGCTGCGCAAGCAGGAACGGTACTTGCAGGTATTAGAACAACAACTAAAACAACTCAAGGAGGCCTCCGATGAAGAGCCTGCCTCATAGCACTCTCCACGGCCCCGGCCATGCTTAAACGACTGCGCCGCTGGCTGTTCGGCGGGTCACCGGCGCCGGGCGCCTCGTTCGCGCCGGCGCGCCCCGCCGATCCGCCGCCCCCCGCGCGTGAGCCGGCACCCGCCGTGGCCGCCGACCCGGCGCCGGATTCAGCAACGTCGGGCCTGCCGTTCGAAATCCGCCCCTACCGGGACGGCGACGCGGCCGCGCTGGCCCGGGTGTTCCGCGACGCCATTCTGGTCACCGCCGCCGATCACTACGACGCTGACCAGCGTCGGGCCTGGAGCGCCGCCGCCGACGACCCGGCCTTTCCGGCGGATCTCGCCAAGGGCCTGACCATGGTCGCCGAATGGCAGCAGGAAACCGCCGGCTTCGCGCAGCTGGTGGACGACCGCATCACGCTCATCTACGTCCACCCGGACACCGCCCGCCTGGGCATTGCCACCCTGCTCTACCAGCATCTCGAGGACGAAGCGCGCATCCAGGGCCGCGAGCGCCTGGTCACCGAAGCCAGCCTGGTGGCCCACGACTTCTTCCTGTTCCTCGGCTTCCAACCCGACGCCGAGGAAACCGTGGAACGCGACGGCGTCGCCCTCACCCGCTGGCGCATGCACAAACCCCTGATCTGAAATAAAAAAAGCCGCTTCTGGGGGGAGAAGCGGCAAGGGGGGTAAGAATCAGCGTCTTGGGTTCGGGGATTACAACTTCGCGGTCAGCTTGGCGACCTGCTCGCCCTGGTAGCGGGCCAGGCCCAGCTCTTTGTCGCTGGGCTGACGGCTACCGTCCGGCCCGGCGATAGTGCCCGCGCCGTAGGGCGTGCTGCCGTGCACTTCCTTGATGTCCATCTGCGCCTGCTCGGGGTCGGCGTAGCCCAGCGGCACGATCATGAAGCCGTGGTGCGCCAGCGTGGTCCAGGTGGAGGTGATGGTGGTTTCCTTACCGCCGCCGGTGCCGGTGGAGGTGAACACACTGGCCACCTTGCCGGCGAGCGCGCCCTTGGCCCACAGACCGCCGGTCTGGTCCCAGAAGGTGCGCATCTGGCCGCTCATGTTGCCGAAGCGGGTGGGGGTACCGACGATTACCGCGTCGTAGTCCTTCAGCTCTCCGGGTTCGGCCACCGGTGCCGCCTGGTCGGTCTTGCCGCCGGCCGCCTTGAAGGCGTCCTCGGGCATGGTCTCGGCGACGCGCTTGATGTCGACCTGCACGCCTTCGACGCGGCGGGCCCCTTCGGCCACGGCGTCCGCCATGGCTTCGATATGGCCGTACATGGAATAGTAAAGAACCAGAATGCGTTTCATCGGAACCTCCAGTTTGTTCGCAGTCGTCTGCAAAAGATGATGCAACTGTACGCCTGAAGGTTCGGTGAAAGCACAGGGCTGGGCAGAACGGATTGATCAGATTTTTCTATCTATTAACACCGCCCCTTACAGCGGCGGCTCGGTGACGGCCCGCTCACCGTCGCCGAACATGGAGGCCAGCGCGCGGTGCTGGGCGTCACGGCCGCGCCGGCGTTGCCAGGCTTCCAGACCGGGCAGCCAGCGCTGGGCGCTGTAGCCGAGCAGGCGCGGCACCAGGGTGAGCAGCGGGTACCAGGGCGTCACCCCGGCGGGCAGGCCCAGCTGGCCCATCTTCTCCCGGTCCAGGAAGTAGCGGCTCACGCTCAGATGCTGCCGGTACAGCAGCCACCGGCGCGGGCCCTGGAAGCGCTTGAAATGCCGCTCCAGCGGCTCCCGGGCCAGGGCCGCCCCCAGCTCGCGGCTGGTCCAGTCCGGCAGGCTCTGGGTCATCAGGCAGTGGTGCAGCCGCACCGCGCCGTCCTGTTCGTTGAACGCCAGCCATTGCTCGTCCACGCCCATCACCCAGCAGGCGTAGCTCCACAGGTGCATCACAGCGCGTGCCTCGCGGCCGGTGACCGGCACGCCCAGTTTGCGCAGCCCGCCCAGCATCACCACGCTGAACCCCAGGTAGGTGGCCGCCATGTCGGTCTGGCACAGCGGCAGGCCCCAGCGGGCCGCGTCCCACTCCTGGCGGCCGCTGAGGTTGCGGCGCACCAGGCTGTGCACCAGCCGCACCCGCAGGGTGGTCTTGAAGCCCTCGCCGAAACGGTCCAGCCCACCCGGCTCGGTGCAGTCGATCCACCATTTGCCGGTTTCCGCCACGCGCCGGGCGGTGCCCTGGCTGAGCGCGCCGGTGAGCACCAGCGACTGGTTGAAGCCGGACAACAGGTAGCCGCCCATCAACGCCAGATCGCGCAGCACATAGGTGGCGGTGAGCCCGGTGCGGTGGATAAAGCGGGCGCCCTCGTCAATCAACGCCGGATCCACCCAGTCCGGGCGGCGGTCGACACGTTCGAAGAACGACCGCAGCGGTTCCGGCGCCGCCGGCACCGCGTCGATGCCCTGCTCCAGGGCCTGCTCGAACAGCGCCCGCCCCTCGCGGGTGCCGTGGTCGTACATCCAGTCCACCAGGGTGTCCATGGCCGGGTCGCCGTGCCACAGGCCCTCGGTTGCCGCCTGGTACTCCGCCTCGCTGGGCGCCAGCGGGCGGCCCAGAAAGCGGCGCAGCAGGTACGGCGTGGGCGCCTGGGTCTTGGCGTAGGGCCGGGCGCGTTCAGGCACGGCGGGCGGCTGGGCGGACGCGTTCATGGCGGGCTCCGGTGGCTCTGGCGGTTATCGAGGTTATTGCGATGCCCGTACTCTAATGCGAATATGTATTCGCATTCAATTCGCGTTCCAGCGTCGCTTATCCCAGGAGTCGCCATGCGCAAACATCCCCGCCAGCGGCGTTCCCGGCAACTGGTGGACAGCCTGATCGAAGCCACCGGCCGGGCGCTGGTGGAATACGGGCTGGACCACACCACCACGGTGCGCATCGCCGAGATCGCCGGGGTCAGCGTGGGCTCGCTGTACCAGTATTTCGAAGGCAAGGAAGCCCTGGTGGAGGCGCTGATGGACAAGCTCGCCGGCGACATCGCCCAGGGGCTGCGCCGCCTGCCCCTGGCGGACGACGCCGACCTGCGCGAGACCGTGGACGGCGCCATCCGCTTCGGCTTCGCGGTGCTGCACTCCCGCGACGGCCTCTACCTGGAGCTGGTGCGCAACTGGCACCGGCTGCCCACCAACCGGGTCGCCGACGCGCTGCAGCAGCACTTCATGGAGCTGTCCCGGCTCTACTTCATCAAACACTACCGCGACTACCCGATCGAGGATCTGCAGGTGCGGGTGTTCATCGTCGCCAACAGCGTGCTGTTCACCATGGTCCGCCACGCCAGCCAGAACGACGCCCTGCTGCGCGAGGACGACATCGCCGCCGGTCTTACTGATATGGTAGTGGGCTATATGACCCATTGAGGTGGAACCCCATGGACGACAAGAACCCCGCTGAAGGACAACGCCACCTGGCGGTGCTGATCGACGCGGACAACGCGCCACCGGCCATCGTCGAAGGCCTGTTCGAAGAGATCGCCAAATACGGCGTCGCCAGCGTGAAACGCATTTACGGCGACTGGACCAAGCCCAACCTGGGCGGCTGGAAGAAGGTGCTGCTGGACTATTCCATCCAGCCGGTGCAGCAGTTCGCCTACACCCAGGGCAAGAACGCCACCGACAGCTCGCTGATCATCGACGCCATGGACCTGCTCTACACCCGGGAGCTGGGCGGCTTCTGTCTGGTCTCCAGCGACAGCGATTTCACCCGCCTGGCGGCGCGCCTGCGCGAGGCCGGCGTCACCGTTTACGGCTTCGGCGAGAAGAAAACGCCGAACCCGTTCGTGGCCGCCTGCGACAAATTCATCTACACCGAGATTCTGCGCGCCGACGCGGAAGAGCCGGCGCCGGCCAAGACCGACGCCGGCTCGGGCAAGGCAGCGGACAAACCCACCCAGGCGCAGGCCGCCAAGGCCCAGAGCGACAAGGAGAAGCCGCCGCTCAACTTTATCGCCCGGGTGATCGAGGACATCTCCGACGACGAGGACTGGGTGCACCTGGGCGCGCTGGGGCAGAACCTCAACAAACGCAGCCCGGCGTTCGACACCCGCCTCTACGGCTTCAAGAAACTCAGCGAGCTGCTCAAAGCCCACCCCAACCGCTTCGAAGTACAGGAAGCCGGCGGCAGCGGCGGCAGCAAAGCCCTGCGGGTGCGTAATAAGCGCAAACGCTAGTTTGCGTTATCGCACCAGCCAGAGACTCAGTTGCGGGATGTAGGTGATCGCCAGCAGCGCGATCACCAGCACCAGCATGAACGGCAGCGTGGCGGCGAACAGCTCGGTGATCGATTTGCGGAACCGGTAGCTGGCGATGAACAGGTTCATGCCCACCGGCGGCGTGATGTAGCCGATCTGCATGTTGGCCACGAAGATAATCCCCAGGTGCACCGGGTCGATGCCGTAGCGCAACGCCACCGGCAGAATCAGCGGCACCATGATCACCAGCGCGGCGAAGATATCCAGGAAGGCGCCGAGCACCAGCAGCAGAATGTTGAGCAGCACCAGGAAGGCGATCTTGCTCTGCACATGGGTCTGGATGAACTGGAACAGCTGCTCGGGAATGCCGGCGTACACCAGGTAATCGGCGAACGCCTGGGCCACCGCCAGAATCAGCAGAATGCCGCCCACCATCACCATCGCCTCGCGGGTAATGCCCGGCAGCCGCCGCAGCGGAATCTCGCGGTACAGGAACACCTCGGCGAACAGCACGTAGAGCGCGGTCACCGCCGCCGCTTCGCTGACCACCAGGAAGCCGGAGAAGATACCGCCCAACACCACGAACGGCAGCGGCAGCTCCCAGCGCGCTTCCCAGAGCGCGTCGATCAGCTCGCGGGTGCGGAACGCCTGGCGCGGCACCGGCGCCTCGCGGTTGGCCCACAGGCAGTAGAAATACAGTAATACCACCATCAGCAGCGCCGGGCCGATCCCCGCCAGATACAGATCGACGATCTCTACCGCCGGCATCGCCAGTTGCTGCGACAGCTGCTGGGCGATAATGCCGTAGATCAGCAGCGGCACCGAGGGCACCAGCAGCAGGCCCAGGCTGCCCGACGAGGTCACCAGGCCGAGGCTGAAGCGGCGCGGGTAGCCGGCCTTCACCAGCGCCGGCAACAGCAAGGCGCCCAGCGCCACGATGGTGACGCCGGAGCCGCCGGTGAGCGCGGTGAAGAAGGCGCAGGCAATCAACGCCACGAACGCCATGCCGCCGGGCATCCAGCCGAACGCCGCCTGACTCAGGCGCACCAGCCGGTCGGCGGTGCGCGACTCGCTGAGCAGGAAGCCGGCGAAGGTGAACAGCGGCAGCGCCATCAGCACCACCGAATCCGACAGCTGATAGATGTCGATGTGCAGCACCGCCAGCGGCGAGCCCTGGGTGTAAAAGCCTAGCGCGGCGGCGCCCAGCAGCACCGCGAACAGGGGCGCGCCCAGCAGCGCCAGCAACAGCAGAACCAGCACGGCGATCCAGATCATGCCACCGGCTCCCGCATGCTGGGCCGCCGACCGCGCAGCCCCAGGCCGAACAGCACCAGGTAACGCAGCGCCATCACCGTGAAGCCGAGCGGGATCACCGCCTGCAGCAGCCAGCTCGGCACGCCGGCGAAGGCGGTAGCGCCGAACTTGTATTCCTCGATCACGAACTGCACGCTGTACCAGCCGGTGAGCACGCAGATGCCCGCGGTGAACAGGTCCACCAGCCCGGTGACCCAGGGCAGCAGCCGTTCCGGCAGAAAGTTGGCGGCCAGATCAATGCGGATGTGCTCGTCCTTGCGCGAGGCGATCATCGCACCCAGCAGGCCGATCCACAGCACCGCGTTGCGCAGCAGCGGCTCCGCCCACACCAGGCTGACGCCGCCGAAGTTGCGCAGGCCGATCTGCGCCACCGCCAGCAGCACCATGCCCAACAGCACGGTGACGATCAGACCGTCCTCGAAGCGGTGCAGCCAGAACAGCAGGCGGCGCATTTATTCGGCCGTGTCGCGGTGGGCCTCAAGGATGCGGTGCAGCCGGTCGAGCATGTCGCGGCTCAGCTCGCCCTCTTCCACCAGTTCATTGGTGGCCTTGTCGGCGTAGCGCTTCCATTCGGCGCGTTGCTCGTCGCTGGGCTTGACCAGCTCCAGGCCCTGGTTGCGCACCGCCTGGAAGGCGTCCTTGTTCTGCTCGCGGCTGTCCCGGTCGATGGTGTCGAAGGCGCTTTCCAGCACCCGGCGCACCACCGCCCGGTCGTCCTCGGCGAGGCGGTCGAAGTGGCGCTTGTGGATCGCCAGCAGGCCGTAGGTGTAGAGCAGCGGCAGGTCGGTGACGTAATCCACCCGCGAGTACCACTGCAAGGTGAGCGCGGCCACCGGCGGCGCCGCGAAGGCGTTGACCGCGCCGGTCTGCAGCGAGGTCAGCACCGAGCCGATGTTCAGCACGATCGGCGACAGCCCCAGGGTGTCGGCGGCGTTGGCCGAGGCGCTGTCGCCGGAGGGCAGCCACAGCTTCTGATCGCGCAGGTCGTCGAGGCTGCGCACCGGGTTGGCGGACATGATGTAGGCGAAGCCGCCGTCCACCAGCCCGAAGCTGACCCAGCCGTTGTCTTCCAGCCCCTGCTGGATCAGCGGGTCCAGCTCGGCGCGGGCGGCGTCCACCTCGGCGTAGTTATTGAAGGTGAGCGGCACGTTGAGAATCTGGCTGTCCGCGTAGGCGCCGGCGAAGGCCCCGCCCTGAGCCATCTGACCGTGCAGCTGGCCGACGCGAATCTTGCGCTGCACCGCCCGGTCGTCGCCCATCACGCCACCCGGGTAGATCTTCAGGCTGACCCGGCCGTCGGTTTCCTGCTCGATGGTGTCGCCCGCCTGCTTCAGCGCCTTCACCACCGCCGTGCCGTCCGGATACAGCGTGGAAATCTTCAGGGTGGTGGCGAAGGCCAGCACCGGGAACAGGGCCAACAAGGCCACGGCGGTTCTCAACATCGTTCTCTCCATCATCAAAATCGTGCAAAAAGGCCTTGTTGGGGCCAGCCTTGCGGGCGCGGCCTTGTGGGAGCGGGCCCCGCCCGCGAAAGGCAAGCTTTGCTTGCCGGCAGGAGCCCAGAGCGCCCTCTACCCGCAGCATAAGCACCCTCTCTGGTATCCTGCCGGCCGGCGTTGCCGGCCTTTCGCGGGCGGGGCCCGCTCCCACAAGGCCTGCTCCCGCAGGCCTCAGAAATAATCGTCAGCGCCATCCAGAAGCTGCTGCGCCTGCTCCTTGGCGTAGGTGTTCTGCAGCGTCAGGTCGGGCACGTCCGGCTCGGCATCGAGCACCTGGCGCAGCTGCTCGTCGTGCAGTTCTCGGTCAAACACCAGACGCGCGTAGTGCTCCGCGAACAGCACCCGCGCCAGCAGGTTGCGGCCCTCGGAGAGCGCCACCGCCCGCTCGAAATGGTCACGCGCCTGCTCCGGGCGGCCGCCCAGGCTGGCCGGCAGGATGCTGTTGAGCACACCCAGGTACATATGCGCCTGACCGTAGCGGTAGTCTTCGTCCAGCGCCACCACCCGTTCCATCAGCAGCCGTACCCGGGACAGCTCCGCCACCGCGTTCCAGTCCTCGGTGTGGGTCTGGATGTAGCCGGCCCAGGCGCCGCCCAGGGAAAACAGCACCGGCACGTCGTCCTGGCCGGCCTCGTCGAGCAGCGCCTCGAACGCCGGCACCTCGATGTCGCGCAGGTCGCAGTAGTCGCCGTCGTGGGCGCAGGCGCCGCGCAGAGCGTAGGCCAGCGCCTTTTCGTTCAGGCGCGCGGCGCGCGCTTCGTCGTCCACGAACACGCCGGCGTAGGCGCCGTACAGGTCGGCGCCGGTCATCAGCAGGCCGCTGCGCTCCGGCCAGTTGACGATCAGCCCGTCCACCATCAACAGATAGGAGGGCAGGCCCGCCTCGACGGTGGCCAGATCGTTGTTCTGCATCACCGCGCGACCCAGGCTGTCGTCCAGACGCGCCACCCCGCAGCCGGTCAAAAGCAGTGCCAGCATTGGCCCCATCAGGTATTTGGCTATTCGCATGTCGGTACCATTACTACTCCGTCTCTGGAATCCTGCCGGAGGCTTCGCCTCCTTTCGCGGGCGGGGCCCGCTCCTACCCGCCTTTGTAATAGCGGGCGCGGCGGTAGAGGCCGATGCCCGCGCCCAACGCCGCGCCGGTGATCAGGCCGGACACATGCGCGGCGTTGGCGACGATGTCCGCCAGCCCTACATAACAGATCACCAGCCAAACCAGCATCAATATCACAATCTCCCGGCGCAGCTGATACCCGGCCGCCGGGTTGGTCTTGCCGTACAGCCATAGATAGCCGAGCAACCCGTAAACCACCCCGGAAAGCCCGCCGAAGCGCGGCCCGGTGTCCATGAACTGGGCCAGGTTGGAGACCGCCGCCACCAGCAGCGTGATCCAGATCAATTGGAAGCTGGACTGGAAGCGCTCGATCAAACGGCCCAGGTCACTCCACCACAGCAAGTTGAAGATGATGTGAAGCACCGAGAAATGCAGCAGCATCGGGCTGAACAGCCGCCACGGCTGGGCCGCCAGGCCGTCCAGGCTTTGCGGGAACATCAGCGCGTAATAGATATCCGGGCCGATCACATACGGCGAGACGTAGATCAGCGCGGTCACCACCAGCACCGTGCGCGTCACCGGCCCCATGCTGGCGAACCAGCCGCCGGAAAACACCTGCTGGCGCGGCAGGCCGGTGACCGGCTCGCTGGCCTGCCAGGCGTTGTCCTGCCAGCGGCGCGCCCCGGGGTCACGCAGGAACGCCTCGGCAATCCGGCGTGCCTCGTCATGGCGCGCCGGATCCTCAAGGAACAGCACGAACTCGCCGTCGCCGGCTTCCTCGCGGGTGCGGATACCCTCACGGCCCAGCACATGGGCCAGTTGCCGGGCCAGCTTCTCGTTGTTCAGGCGCACCAATTCAAGCATTCCAATCCTCTTTGTCGGCCAGCACTTCCACCGCCTCCCAGAAACAGTCCCAGTGCCCGCCGCAGCTTAGCAGCACCTCCTGAAACGTCCCCACCAGGCCGTAATAGTCATGGACGCCGTTCAGGCGGGCATTGTTCAACCGCCCCTCGAAAAAGCCGGCGTAGGCGCGCAGGGCCGGCAGCTGCTCGGCGCGGGCCCGGTAGTTCTCGCGCAGACCTTCGATCAGCGCCGCTTTGCGCTCGGCCATGGTGGCTTCATCGGCGCCGCTGGCGTACAGCTCGCCCAGTTGCTCGCGGGTCTCCCCCACCAGGGCCAGAAAGGCGTCGCGGGCGCGGTCGCGCTGTTGCCAGCGGTCCAGGTCCACCTGCAGATCGTGGCGCGCCAGATAGCGCAGCGTGCCCTCGCGGGCCACCATGGTGGCCAGGGACTCATTGAAACGGGTGTCGTCGCGGATATACAGCCGCCGGTGGACCAGCTCATGAATCAGCAGCTCCACCAGGGCCGGGCCGGAGCGGTCGATCATCGGCGTGGTCAGCGGGTCCGCGAACCACCCCAGGGTGGAGTAAGCAATGGCGCCGCCCACGTAGGTGTCCTGCCCCTCCGCGTCGAGCTTCTCGGCCAGGGCCTCGGCGTCGGCGCGGTCGAAGTAACCGCGGTAGCTCAGGCACCCCAGCAGCAGGTAGCACCAGGTGCGCGGCTCCAGGGAATACGGCGGCGCGGCGACCACGTTCCAGACCACCGCGTCGTCGCGCAGATGCACGTAGTCCTGGTAGACGTTACGCGCCGGCAGCGCCAGGGACTCATCGGCGAACGTGAGCACATCACCGGCCAGGGCCAGTTGCCGGCGCACCGCCACCGGTGTTTCCGGATCGGCCACCACGTCGGCCACCGGCTGGCGGGCGCCCATCAGGTCCATGTGGCCCTTCACGGCCTGGCCGTAGTAGCCGAGCTGGCAACCCGACAGGAGCAGCAGGCTGCCGGCCAGAAGCCACCAGTAAAACCGGTTCTCAGGCACGGGACATGAACTTCCGCTCGGAGGTATTCACCTTCACCTTCTCGCCCTCCTGGATGTACTCCGGCACCTGGACCACCAGGCCGGTCTCCAGGGTGGCGGGCTTGGTGCGGGCACTGGCGGAGGCCGCCTTCATCGCCGGCGTGGTCTCGGTGATGGTGAGCACCACCGACAACGGCAGCTCCAGGCCGATCACCGAATCCCCTACCTTCAGGGCCAGCAGGCCGTCACAGCCCTCGGTGATGAACGGCAGCTCGTCGCGGATATCCTCGGCCTTGAGCGGGTATTGGGAGAAATCCTCGTCGTCCATGAACACATGGTCGTCGCCGTCCACGTAGGAGAAATGCACCGGCCGGCGCAGCAACTCCACGGTGGGCACGTCCTCGTCGCCCTTGTAGCGCTCCTCGAACTTGGGCCCGCCGCCCACCGCGGCGGCGCGCACCCGGTACAGCGTGGCCGCGCCCCGCGCCGAAGGGGAATTCACCTCGATCTGGCGGATCACGAACAGGGAGCCGTTGTGTTCAATAACGTCGGATTTTTTCAGGTCGCTGGCGCGGGTCACGGGCCTTCCTCATGGCAACTCAAAACGGCGCCAATAGTAGCAGGCCCGGCACCGTCGCCGGTAGGCCGGGTCATGCCAAAGACGCCACTCCGGCGTCACCGGCCCGCAAACCTACGCGGCGACGAGCTTCTTGACGTTCAAATCCTTTCGGTGCTGTTCGGCGTGCCAGAGTTCGTACTGCGCCTGCTGGGTGAGCCAACTCTCCGCGGACGTATCAAATGCGATGGAAAGCCTGATCGCCATTTCCGGGCTGATACCCGCCTTTCCGTTCAGGATGGCGCTCAATGTCTTGCGACTGACCCCCAGCGCCTCGGCGGCGGCGGTCACCGTCAATCCCAGAGGATCAAGACAGAGTTCCTTTATGACTTCACCGGGGTGGGGAGGGTTGTGCATCAGCATAATGACACCTCAATGGTAATCCTCGTAGTTCACAACCTCGGCGTCCCCATCCTTGAACCGGAACGTCACACGCCAGTTACCACTCACCGTAACGGACCAGATACCGGCACGGCTGCCCGTCAACTTGTGTAACCGGAGCCCGGGCAAGCTCATATCTTTAGGCTCTGACGCAGCATGCAACCTACCGAGGATAAGCCGAAGTCTCTTAGCGTGGGCAGCCTGGATTCCCGCCGTGCTGCCGGACGAAAAGAAATGGGCCAAACCTTTGTGTTTAAAACTTCGTATCATCGCCGAGTGTAACCCGTAACGTATCGCACCTCAACACAGAAACACAGTGAACTGCCTGATGACATAGCCTCACCACAGGCAGGGCCTGGTCTCCCCGTTATGGAGTCAGCGTAGTGGATCAGGATGCGGTCGGAGGTAAGCAGGAAACGACCCGGCGTGTCGGCGAGAGCGGAACTTTCCGTGATCCCTGGCGTACGGTGGGGTTGGGGCGGGTGGAGGGACGTTATCCGACGGCGGCGCCGAGGTCGGCGACGATGCGCTCGCGGGCTTCGCGGGCCAGGGCGCGGGGCTCGTCCGGCGGCAGGGGCGCACCGAAGGTCAGTTCGACGACGATCCGACGGCGCCCCAGCAGCCGCCACAGGTGGTGGTGGAATTCATCGTCGTCAATAAAGGCGATGCCGGTGTCCGGTCGGCCCTGCTCGTCGCGGTAACGCACGGCGACGGTCTGCACCGGTGCGTCGTCACCGGCGGCGGCGAACAACTGCGGGAAGAACCGGCGCACGCCGGTGCCGTCGGTGGTGGTGCCTTCCGGGAACACCAGGATGCCGTGGCCGCGATCCAGCCGGCCACGGATCTCCTCGGTCTTGGCCTTGGACTCACCGCCGCCGCGACGGATAAACAGGGTGCCCACGGCGCGCGCCAGCCAGCCGATCACCGGCCACTCCGCTACCTCCGCCTTGGACAGGAAATAGCACGGCCGGGCGGCGGCGATCACCGGAATGTCCAGCCAGGACACATGGTTGCTAACCAGCAGCACCGGCCCCGCGCGCAATGGCCCCTGAACGCGCAGCTCCACCCCCAGAATGGTGAGAAACCGCAGGCACCAGCGGCGCTTGGCGTTCAGAATCACCACCCGGTGGGGATCCCGCCCCGCCCTCAACCAGATGGCCTCCAGCACTCCGCCCAGCAGGTGCATAAGCACCCGCAAGGCGCGCCAGCAGCGCCGCGCGGTCACCCGTACGGAACCCTCCCCCACCGGCGAGTTCAGCGGCACATCCCGCACCGTCACACCGCCACCGCCGGCCGGGCATCGCCGGGCTGCAGGAAGTGCTGCACATAGCGCGCCGGCAGCCGCGACACCTCCATCAGAATGAAATAATCCAGGCAGTTGAAGTCCGGGTCCCAGCAGGGTTCGCCGCACACCCGCGCACCCATGCGCAGGTAGGCTTTAAGCAGCGGCGGCATCTTCACCCCGCCGCGCTCGCCGGCGCCGTCCAGGGCGTCGCCGGGCATGCGGTCGAGCCGGAAACGCGGCGTCACCCGCAGGTGCGGCGGCGTCATATGGGATTCGCGGATGCGCTGATCGATCGCCGCCACGTTAAAGCCTTCGCTCAACGCGATGCTGGCGCAGCCGATCAACGAACCGATGTCGTTCTCCAGCATGTACTGGGCCAGGCGCGCCCACAGCACGGTGATCACCGCCCCACCCCGGTAATCCGGATGAATGCAGGTGCGGCCGATTTCCGCCACACGCCCCTGCAAACCGGCCAGCGGCCCAAGATGAAACTCGTTCGCCGAGTAGAAACCGCCGGTTTTATGCGTGCGCTCCCCGGCCAGCACCCGGGTGTAGCCGACCAGCTCGCCGCTCTGGTTATCGCGCACCACCAGGTGCAGGCAATGGCGGTCGAAGCGGTCCCGGTCCAGACCGAACGGCGCGTGGAAGCTGGCGCCGTACTCCTGGGAAAAGATCCGATAACGCAAACGCTGAATCTTCAGGATCTCCCGGCGGGACCGGGTAAAATAAGCGCTGAACCGAGCGCCTGTTTCCGGCCCTTTGAGCGCATCACGGGGCTTGAACACGTCTTTGAATGGCGGTCGCAGGGCTTTGATCTTTCCGGCGGCTTGCGCAAGCATAACGAGCTCCAGATTGGATTTACGCCAGTCTGGAAGCCCCCCATTGCTGTCCCGTGACAGGGTTGTGACCGTTAGGAGACAGAAACTCATGCGTATCGAGCGCCGCGCGACACCGCGCTACCCGCAGCCGGTCAAACTGGCGCCCGGTGAAGTCCGGCACTGGTGCACCTGCGGCCACAGTGACACGGCGCCGTTTTGCAGCGATGAGCGTTGCGGTGCCGGCGAGCGGCTGAGTTATACGGCGAGGAAGGAAGAGATCGTACTGTTCTGCGGCTGCGGCGCCACCCGCACCCCGCCCCACTGTGACGGCGCCCACATCGGCCTGCGCGACCGCGAGCCCTGGTGGCGACGGCTAAGGCGCTGGTTCCGGGGTCAGTGAGAACCGCTGTAATCTTTCGTCCCCGGCACGCGTGGCATATTTCTTACACGTTCCGTCATTTTGAGCCTACTTCCGCCGCCTTTGACCTGCGTTACCGTATACACATACCAATTCGCACGGAGGCGAGACGACAATGACCATACTGCTCCAACACCGCGGATACTACGGCTACGTCGAGGTCAGCCAGAAAAACAACTGCCTGCACGGCGCCCTGCTCAACATCGAGGTGCCGGTGCACTATCAGGCCGACACCGCGATCGGCCTGATACGAGCCTTTCAAGACGCCGTGGACAATTACCTGGACTACCCCTACCCGACGCCGTCCCGCGATGAAGAATTCGGGGTCAGGTCTTGTCTTTTGCCTTTCGGATGATGTGACGCCTCGAAGCCAAAACAGGCTCAGCCGAAAATGTCGTCCAGGCTGTCGGCGTCCAGCACCCGGTCGGCCCACGTTTCCAACTGATGTTGCCTGGCGCTCTGCAGGCGTTTGTGCACGCTGGGCGGAACCTCGCCGAAGCGTCGCTGGATAAGACGCAGGACCAAGGCGCGCTCTCCGTCCAGCCGGCCTTGCTCAATGCCTTGCTCCACGCCTTGCCTGACGCCCACCAGACGTTGACGCTCCTTCCATTCCTCGAAGCGGTTGGTAATCATCTCGTACGCCTCCTGCAGGTCGTGCATCTCGGGAAAGGTTTCGCCGGGGAACCATCGGGGTAGACGGCGGCGCAGCCATACCAGATAAGACCTGCGCAGACCGGCCTGTTCTGGCCCTTCAAGCCACTTTAGCAAACGCTGAAGGAGAGCCGCCACCTCCTCGGAGGACCGGTGATGCTCCAGCCGGAACAAGGCAGCCACCAGGTTAGTGAGCGGCTCCTCCGGTCGCGAAGCGTAGACGCCTTCGTCGATCAGTAGAAACGCCTGGTTCGGCTGAAAGCCTTCCAGCCCTTCCGGCGGGGCCTGAATCAGAGGCCTCACTTCGGTGGGCGCCCGCCAACGGCGCTCGCCGTTATAAAGCACCACAGGCAATACCGGCGGCAGCCGACGCTCGGCTCCGAGTTCACCGCGTCGGATCAGGTCCTGATGGAGCAGTCCGGTATATACCATGATGCGAAGCGCCATAAAGCGATCTACAGAAGACTGAAACTCCAATAGTAGATACACGTAAAGCCATTCCTCACCCCAACGAACCCGCCAGATGGCATCGCCGTGGCGACCGCGCAGATCGTCGGTAACGTAACTGCCATTCATTTTCTGCAGGGAGGACAGATCCAGTGCCGCTATCCACTCCCGGGGCAGAAAGCCCGTGAGCAGATCCCGCACCATCCGATCATGGGAAAACAGCAACTTGTAACTGGTGTCGTGCTCGTCCATGGGCACCTCGAAAGCCAATTCAGCCCAAGTCTGCGTGGGAAGAACCGGGGAATCTGTCCTACGGTGCGGAAGGTGCCTGTGCGAGAAAGCGGAAAGACATGTAGGCAGCTTGATCCGGGCGGAGCAAAACGCAAGGCCTGACCCTCAAGATGCTCAAGAATCCTACAGCCCGATGCCGTTCTATATTACCCAGTCTGTAGTCTTACGCTTCTTCCGACTCCCCCACCTCGTCCTTAATCTTGCTTGATCGCCATTAACACGGATGAAAATCTGTAACTTTTAAGTTACAGTAAGGGCATGGAATGATTGAGCTACGGCGCTACCAACGACCTGACGGCAAAGTGCCTTTAACAGAGTGGCTCGCCGAGCTACGAGATCCACGAGCTAAAGCGAAGCTACAAGTGCGCTTGCGCAGGCTATCGGTGGGAATCACTGGCGACGCGAAAAGCGTCGGGGAAGGCGTCTACGAGTTACGGGAGCGCACCGGACCAGGCTACCGACTGTACTACGGCCGTCACGGAATGAGCTTAGTAGTCTTACTCTGCGCCGGCGACAAAGGTACCCAGCGAGCCGATATTAAGCGTGCCAAACAGTACTGGAATGATTGGAAACGGAGAAAGTCATGAGCCGACGCCAACCTCAAGCCTCTATCTCTCACGACGAGGCCATAATTGAAGAACTGCGAGCCGACCGTGAGTTCGCGATCGCTTATCTACAAGCGGCGCTGGAAGAACTGGACGATGCCGACAACCGAGCCGCCGGCCTACTGGCGCTGCGCGACATCGCCGAAGCGTATGGCGGCATGGCAGTCGTTGCCCGGGACGCCGGCATCACCCGGGAAGCGCTTTATAGAGCACTGTCCCCGACGGGCAACCCTACCCTTAAAACACTGCTGGCGGTTCTCCACGCCATGGACATGCGGCTGTCGGTTACGACAGGCAGAACGCAAGGCCTGACCCCACCCCAAGGAAACACATGTAGGCCAGCTTAATCCGGCCAGAAAAGAGCAAGATTTCACCAGCCTTTTTAAAATGTTTTCTGTCCCCTTTTAATATATTAGCGCCTGTTTTCTGTCCCCTTTTTAAAATCGGTAGAACATTCAATTAGGTGTGTATATAAATCCGCCGGACATTACGGGTACACACGTTCACAGACGGCAATTCCAGGCCTGTTTCGCATTTTTTTGACTGTATAGTCACCCCTCTATATCAATTACTTACGCCATGTTTTCATTTTTTTGGCCTACCCTTTTCACAATTTTCGATTAACTACGCTCCAAGCACGGACACAAGCTCTGAGTGCCGTCCGTCCAACGGCAATTCCCTCCCACGGGAGACGCCGCGTTCAGTCGTGGCACCAATAACGGGATGCAAACCACTAAAACAACAATTTGGAAGAAAACAATAAAAGGAGGGTTCACACCCATGCGCGCAAATTTCCTTTCTTGTGCCGGCCTGTGTGCCGGCGCTCTTTTTCTGAGCCCGAGCATCGCCCTGGCGAACATGGGCAACACCGCCACCACTTACGGCCTGTTGCCCACGGACATCGCCTCCGCCCAGGCCTTGTCCATGTTCAACACCCAGGTGTCGACCACCTACTACAACCCGGCCTATCTGGCGCACAGCACCAAGAGCGAGCTGACCGCCGGCCTGATGCACGCCGAGCACAACCTCAAGGCGGACAGTGAGCAGTTCGGCACCTACACGGTGCAGGACGACCCCACTCAACAGGTGCTGCTGGGCCTCAAGGCCGATCTCAGTGACCTCACCGAGCTGGGCCAGCCCATGTACCTGGGCGTAATGATCGGCTCCGAAAAATTCGGTGACGAGCTGCTCGCCTTCGGCTCCCGCACCGACCCGGACGGCCAGTACTTCAACTACGGCCGCCAGCCGCTGTTCCTGAGCATCGGCGTGGGCACCCACATCTGGCGCGGCCTGGACGTCGGCATCGGCACCAAGGTCACCCTCAAATCCGAGGCGTCCCTGGTGGCGCAGACCAATCTGGCCGGCGAGACCGAGTATGAAGAGCTCAACGTCTCCGCCAAGCCGGTGATCCGCCCGGTGATCAGCATGAACTTCGACTGGGAAGAGACCTTCTGCCCGGACGCTAACTGCTGGTACGACGGCCTGGAAACCGCGTTCGCCTTCAAGGGCTACTCCGACTCTTCGGTGGAAGTGAACGCCAACACCATCATCCCCGGCACCATCCCGGATCCCGGCCTGTTCATCGACATCGCCACGGTGGATTCCTACCAGCCCAACATCTACACCGTCGGCATGCAGCTCAAGCGCGACAAATGGCGCCTGGGCCTGGCGGTGGAAATGCAGGAGTGGTCCGCCCTGGAAGACGAGCTCAACAACGACACCGTCAAGAACAACCTGGGTCTTGAGTTCGACGACATCGTCATCCCGCGCATCGGCGCCGAGTACTACCTGAACGACACCTTCACCCTCACCGGTGGCGTGGCGTTCGAGGAATCGCCGCTGGCCAACGACGTGAACCCGGAAGTGAACTACCTGGACGCCGACCGCACCGTGATCGGCCTGGGCGTCAGCGCCACCTTCGACCACGTCTACGGCCTGGTACACCCCCTGCGCGTGGACCTGGGCTATCAGCATCACCTGATGGATCAGCGTGAGTTCCAGATCAAGTCCAGCCAGCCGACCGCACTGAACGACGACGTGGTGGAAACCGCGGGCGACGTCAATGTCTTCGCCGGCTCCATCAGCATGCAGTTTTAAGAGGGAGGGACAATAATGAAGACAACAATCCTGAAGCAGTCATTGCTACTGCTTTCCTCCGCCACGCTGCTGGCCGCCTGTGGCGGCGACGGCGGCGACTCACCGGTGGACGACTTCGGTAGCAACCCGGGCGAATCCGGCGCGCAGGCCCTGCTCTACGCCTACCCGGACAACGGCCAGGGCGAAGTGCCCACCAAGGCCCCCATCGCGCTGCGTTTCACCAGCGATGTCTCCACTGGCGACGTCAAAGAGAACGTAACGCTGTGCTGCGACGACCAGGGTGAAAACCTGGATTTCGATGCCGATCCCGTCGGCGGCGAGCCCCGCGGTGTACTGATTACACCCACGGACGAGCTGGCACCCGGCACCCAGTACACCATCGACATTGCTGATCTGCGGCTTAAAAGAGGTACCGCCAAGGACCAGACCCTGACCTTCACCACCCGCACCCTGCAGGAAGGCCCCAAAAGCCTGGTGGTCCAGGACATGGAAAACTTTGAGCTCAGCCGCACCTTCCCGGACGGCTCCAAGCTGGAACCGGTGATGGATTTCTCCGCCTTCCGCTTCCAGTTCACCCAGCCGATCGACCGCACCACCGCCACTTATGGCGACGGCAACACAGTGGTGATAAAAGACAGCGAAGGCATGGAAGTGGACGCCGGCCTGCTGGTGGACGGTGCCTATATGACCGTCGATCCCACCGCCGACTATCTAACCCCGGGTGAAACCTACACTCTGACCCTCGGTGCCGGCCTGATGAGCACCTACGGCGAGCCGTTCGCTGAACAGACCATCGAGTTCAACCCGAAGGACTCCTCACCGCGCGGTGAACCGGGCTTCCTGGTACAGCGCATTACTCAGAACGATACCTCGCGCCTGACCGGAAAGCCTATTAACCAGGTACCGGTGAACGGCGTCCTGCTGGGCGAAGAAGGTCAAAATTTCACGCAGGCAGAGGCTAGCCATGTAATCGCCGAATTAGCGGATGTGACCCAATACACTGAAGTCACCCCGATCCGTCTGCCCAAGGGAACCTTGCTCAAAGGCCTGCCCATCGACATGGTGAAAATCGGCGGTGAAGTGGAAGCCGGCTTTGGCTCCGGCGACGTCACCATGCGCGTCCTGTCGGACGCCACCGGCTACTTGGTGCCCAACCCCTACACGGAAAACCACCCGGACAAGCTGCGCATCGTGCATCTGTTCATGGACGTGGGCATCGCCACCGAGAACCCGAAAGCCAACGCGGGCTTCACTCAAAACCTGCTTCACATTCACTTGGTCGGCGTAGCCGAAGTGAATCCCAGCGGCGGCGTTCTGAATATCGACGCAACAAGTATGGTGGAACCGGATATTCTGGGGCAGGAGTACGGATACGGTCTGCTGAGTTTCCAGTTGCAGTCTTACAAGAACCAAACGGCTGAGCTACTTCAGAACGCCCGTGCAGCGCTGCAAGACGACACATCTCCCCAAATGCAGAGCTGGGTGCCAGATACCAATATTGCCGCGTTCAAAGCGAGCGATCCAGTCATCATCAATTTTGATGAGCCTTTGTCGTCAGAGACAGTCAACTCGGGAACTGTGTTTGTACGGAGAGATGGTGCAGAAATACCGAGTAGCATAAAGGTGGATGGCAGCGCTATAGTAATACGTCCAGAAGCAGGCTTTCTGAGATCCTCTCAGGGCGCCACCAACGAATATGAAATAGAAGTCTCGAGCGGGGTCACCGACTTGGCCGGAAACCAAGTATCGCCAACCGCCCTAGACGCATTCAGAAGGCCCGAACTTGCGCAGTCAATGACTCAGGACGCTGTAAACCCCAACACGCAAGAAGAAGTGGTAACCGATGAAATAGAAAGACAGCGATCGCCCATTGTTTTGCATGCTTATCCTGGCTTCCCCTGCGCGTTAGAGGATGGCGGTCTAGATCCACAAAATAACGTGGTAGGCAGATGCGACGGCGCGTTATCGGGCTGGAATCAAGGCCAAGAGCCTGACATTAGACGCGCAGACGATCTATTGCCTTTACCTTCACTAGCTTCGAACCAGCCCATCATCGTACAGTTTTCTCAAAACATGGATGCGCAAAGCTTTGAGGTGGGGGAAACTTTTAAAGTCTATCAGATCGATAACGCAGGGAACATCAGCGCCCCGGTGGACGGACATATAGACGTCGAATCCAAAAGCATAATATTCTGGCCATCTGAACCCTGGGAGGAAGATAAACTCTACTCCTACTCATTAGTCTCTAACGGTGATGCATCATCATCGAACGTTGATTGTTCTACTGCAGTATGCAGCGAGGACGGGTTACCCTTGCAAACTAGGCTCTGGGAAGTCTCCACAGACCCGGTGATCAGTGCCCCGGCCTATGCTACAAGGGACTTTTTAACGTCTCACCTCCCAACACCTCCCACAGCTGGCGGCCCGCTCTTTACACAGTACTTCAGGGGTGACCAGCGCTCGAATAGCGTCATCCAAATGCTCAGCACACCGTCTGCGGATAGAAACGCGAACTTCTACCTGGACAAAGTAGCGGGTGAGCTCGACCTGGAAATGCGCCAGAACTTCGACCCTATTGATCAACTTGGCTTCCGGTACGTCACTGCGATAAAAGGCGATCAAGAGGTCGGTGCACAAGATCAGCCCTACATATCAAACACACCAACTTCTGACTATCCCGGGATGGCAAGAGAGGACATCGATCCGGAGGGTGTCGTTCCGCCGAAAAACAGCGCTAAAATACTTTCTCTAATGGTAGAAACCGAGAGCTTCGGCGCTGCAGATTTTGCGATAAATGGCGGCACAAAACTTTTTGCACTGGGCTTAAGAATAGGTTGTGGATATGGAGATATCACAGCACCGGATATGGAAAACTTTTTCGGTAAACATATTGTTCGAGAAGAGCCATGCCCTCGTGAAAAGTTTACATACTTAAATAGCTCAGTAGTGGCAGAAGTAACGGATGAATTCGTGGAAGGGAAAGGACTCAAAGTGAAACTATGGCCCGGCCAGATAATGGCCACCTCAATATCGCAGAGAATTGCATCGGGCGGCGGTGTTGGCTTTGTACCTTCAGGCCCTCAAGTAATGAGGATGCGCTATTCCAAAGCTGATGAGTCTTGTGTACCGACAGCGCTGGAACCGTGCGCGAGAACAAAGCCTATTACCGGCTGGATCAGCACGGGAAGTGACACGCCAAGACTGAAAGCCACAGTCGATTTGTACATCGACGCGCCACTGCTAAACATTAACATTGGTGACAATCTAGATATAGGGAATCAACAACAAGAAACGGATCTGCTAAGTTACCCTGTAACTATGGAGCTATCAGGCGACATTGTGTTCAAAGACGATGGCACAATGGTCGTAGAACAATACAATCTCCAGGACGTTAACATCGATATCTCATTGGTCTTGCGTGGCGCGGAGGCCAATGTCCTTGAATTGATGATACCTGCCTATGGTAGCCGTCTTGTCTATGAGACTTCGAAAATTAAGTGATTTGTGTAACGGATAATTGGTGGCCGTTCTACTAAGAACGGCCCTTTTAATATCACCCATTTATCTTAAAAGTCAGCAAGTCGGTGCCATGATTATCAACGGATAAGGAATGGCCAAACCCGCAACCATAATACGCCAAATGATGAATTAACGAGCGTTACGCCTGCCACATCCAAACATAATCCTATTAGCATGCAATGCGAAAAGTATTGGCTTCACCCTAAAATAACGATCCCTTCCAGTCTCAAACGGGGCCATTTCAAAGGCCTCTGGGCTTATTTCGCTTGGATGGGCATGACATCGAATTCAACTATAGAAGACTTCCGTGCGATCGAACACAGCCGCTTTGGCTAAGTCACGGATTTCGTAGAGCCGTTGCCCAATGCGTTCCTTCTTCAGGTTTGAAGAAGGATTCCACTATCGCGTTATCCCAACGGTTTCCTCGCCGACTCATCCTGGAGTCCAGATTGTGGGCAAGACAGGAACGAAGCCAGTCATCACTCATATCATATGCCTGATCCGGACTTTCCTCTTGGTACGTCGACAACATACCAACATCTGCAGTGCATCAGCCGCCAGGCAGCGCGTCGGCTCCATGGACCAGCCCACGACATGCCGGAGAAAAAAGTCGACGACCAAACCAGGCTTGCCTGGAGAGAATGTAGGTGATGTCGGTCACTCAAGCTTTATCAGGGCAGCTTATAAATTTCCGCTGTAACTTCGGACTGAGAATCGCTGGCTTTCTGGCGATCATCTTCGGCGCATCATAAGCCACGCAACGCCTTGATTTATGTTCTTTCATCAGCCGTCTAATCCGGTTCAGGTTACAGGTTTCGCCGGCCTCCCGAAGATCTAGAAACACGCGGCTTGCGCCTTACACACGGGAGTTATCCTGATAAGACAAGGATTAGGGCCGAAAAGCGTTACTATCGATGGTCGGGTCTAGCACGGCTTATAGATGTCTATAAGACCCAGACGAGCCTTCTGGAGCACGCGGCACATCGTTCTTTATCTGGAGCTCACGCCGATGATCGTTGATGGACCGGCACTTCACTCGGACTCTGTGACAACGAATCGCCTGGCTTTTCGTAGGATATGGCGCTCTTCTAAAATTCGTCACATTTGCGCCCGAAGCTAGAGGATCTAAGCGCCCGAGGATCCAATATTGACCGACGGTTACGCTAGGCTACCTGCAGGAAGCGATATAAACATAACCAGGCTCAAGTAATGGGAAGCACCAAAGTGCAGGAAGAGAAGTGTCTTTTTATAGGCCGACTAGGCTTTAGTAAGTACGGATGAGTGGGCAGAGCCAAATAACATATATAATGCAGACATGGCGGCGCATACCCTGGGCGCATTACTATAAAATCCATCTCTAGGTAGCAACTTATTTTGCATCAATAAAAACTCTCCTAATTTACAACATCCGATGCATTTACTTCAATTTAGCTTTGGAATTTACAAAAAAAATACGCCAGTAAACCGCCACAACGTTATGCATAAAAATACTGAAAAATCAACGAAATACGTAGCTACAGCCTCCCAGAACCTACCCCCCACATTTAAATTTGATAGATGGTTTTGAAAACCGAACCACCGACCATGCAGGATCGAATAGTGATAATATACGCTTATTAATTATTTTCATTTCCCTAATTACGATACTGTCGCAACGCAACCTTTCCTAAAAAAGGCGATATTTATATATTATTAATAATCGCAACGCGATGTCAGTAATTTTAAAAGCGCACCCTCGCTACGGCAAGGGTGCACAAGCTAGATTATTGAGAAATATACTGAATCAGACCTCGAGAAAGAGGGCTAGGATTCGGCGTTCCGGGTGTATGATCCGGACTATTAAGCAACTTGTCGACTGCTGAGTAAAGCTTGCCATTCACTGAACAGGCGATACCATTCGGTGCTTCTATATCGTTGTCGAAGTCAAAACTTACCTTGTTAGGCGCGGGATCCACGCCAGGAATACCGTTATTAGAGAAGCCAACTTCGTCGATGTGGCCGCCGGAACCAGCGTCCTCGGTTGAGCAATACCCGAAAAGCGGAGTATCAACTTGAACATTATCGAAGGTACCGAACAGGACACCTGTATCATCAAAAGTGGGCAAGCTGCTTATAGGATAGGAGGTAACCCAAGCGCCAGCCGATGCAGCCGGAAAACCGGAAGCATTGTAGCCATTATTAAACTCTAAGCTGATGCTGCTGCAGGTCGCGGAGTTGCTTGCGCCAGACCCGGCCGGCGGAGCTTGGTTAGTAGTACCGTGGGTCACGGCAATTTTCACCAATCCATCTGCCTTATCGGTCCAAATGTACCCACCCAGTTTTAAATTACAAGATGCAGTAATAAACGACCTGCTCAGGTCAGTCTGTTGACCGTGCCAACCTGCGCCGTCTTTCACTGGGATCCAGCTATTGAATTGGTAGAAAAAATCTTGACTAACCGCATCTGCATAGGAGGTTGGCAACGCTTCCGACGACCCATCTTGGTAATGAATCGTCGCATTTGCAGCAGCCACACCTGAAACGGACGCGAACAGCAGGCCAAGTCCACTAAGAGCCATTACTTTCAATTTTTTTAATTCCATTTTGATTCTCCTTTTATAAATTGAAACCATTTCTATGCCAAGGCATATAAACCCTGACGACTCCAAAGTAGAATCAACAGCTCCTACAATTCAATACAAAACTTCTGTTTAAAAACGATCCGTTCAAGCGCTGAATATCAAAACGCAATAAAATCATTTTTTTCAATGCCTTGAATCCTAACTTATGATGGCGTTCCTTTCGGCTTGTGTGGTATTTAAGCGTCCGAGCAGTCGCTTCCGCAGCCTAAAAATACGCACCTTTACCCTGAAAATAACATGAACCCCTGCGCGTAGTTATGGTATTCACCTGACAGTCCACTGCATATAGAGGCGGCGGCCATATCCCCTCTGACGGACTCAGGACAGCGTTAGCAAACGTTATCTATACCCTGAAAGGAGTGGAATACGACCATGGCATGGCGCAAGCTCAGCCTGCTAGGCTGGCCCCGGATCTGCGCAATGCATCCAAACCCCGCAAGATGATGAGCTATTCCTGGCAGGTGTTCTATGAAATCCTGCCCTACTTCCAAACCTATATTGCTCGGAGGCTCCGATCGACCGCCTCCTAGTAACGCCTAATCTCATCCTGGTCGAGTCAGTGAAGAGATCGAGGAAGGGATCTCGGCATATTGAACCGCCCTGGGTATCGCGGAGCCTCTAATTTCTGACAGGATAGAGACCAAGCCCAATAAGTGTTCTCCTGAGGTCCGAAAGCGTGCGGTACGCTCGGTGCAAGCGCACCGTGGCAAGTATCCCTCGCTGGGGGCCACCGTGGTGTCCATCGCGCCGAATATTGGCTGTCTTTCGTAGACGCTGCTGAAGGGGTCAAGCCTGCGGAGGTCAATGCTGGCGCGCGGTCGGGTACAACAACGGTCGAGGCGCCGAGAGTCAAGGAACAGGAGCGCGAGAACAGAGCATGGCGAGGCGCCAGTGAGATCCTGCACGCCGTCAGTGCTTTTTTCACCCAAGCGGAACTCAACCGCAACCTGAAGCCGTCAACGCCTACATCTCCGATACCGGAATACCTACAAGATCGAGCCGATTATCAAGGTGTTGCAGGGTACCATATCGGCGTACCCGTGCCATGCGGCCTGCCGACATAATTCGGATTGGCGCAGTGCCCGTGTAAGCTTCCCGCTTAACAGACCAATCCAAAGTAGAAATTTGGCACAACCAGCCAATAAGGAGAGGTTTCATGAAAAGACCCCTATTCACGAAACCCGGATCGTATCGATTCTGAACGAGGCGGAGGCGAACTTGCCGGGGAAAGAGGTCTGTCGCCAACACGTTCTCAATTCGCTCGGCCTGCTACGACCAACGGAAATCCAAATACGGTGGTCTGGGCGTTTCCGAATTGAAGCGCCTCAAGCAGCTAGAAGCGGAAATCGCTAAGCTGAAGCGGCTGTACGCCGATATGGCTTTGGAAAACAGTGCCTGAAGGAACTGATCGAGAAACGCTCTAAGGCCGCCGAGAAGCGCGAGGCCAATCGTTATTAGGCCGGGAAACACCGGTATCGGCGCGAGCACGACCAGACAGTGATCGGTGAGCTCTTAACGATGGCTGAGTCGAGACCAGGCCTGGGGCTCTGGAAGCTGTTCTACCAATTGCGGCGGCAGGGCCACCGGTGGAATTAAACGCAGGCTTACCGAGTATATTGTCGACTGAGTTTGAACCAGCAACAACGAACGAAGAGACGGCTTCCCCGCGCGGTCTCCTACTATTCTTCGCTCCGACTCAGCCGATCAGGCTTGGTCGGCGGAATTTATGAGCGGTGGATTGTACAACAGCTTACGGCCCCGTACCTTCAATGTGCTGAACGACTTTAACAGGGAAAACCTAGCGATTGAAATCGATACATATTCCCAGCCGCCGGCTGGTGCAAGTGCTCGAAGCAGAGCGCGGGCTAACGAATATCCAGAGATATCGACAACGGCCCGAAATTCCGCGTTAAGACCTACGGACTAGTGCCTATACAACGATATATTCCTGCGTTATATCGAGCCAAGTAACCCGAACCAGAATGCTTCTATTGAGCGGCTCAACCGCACTTACCGGCAAGAAGTGCTGGATACCCGGCTGTTCCGGGAATTGGACGAGGTCCGGGTGATCGGCTGGGCCTAGATACTGGAATACAACAAGGAACGCGATCACGGCAGCCTGAACAGGCGGACCCCCTTCGAGGCATTACACCAAGCCCAAAGCTCTACTTTACGGTGCCTACTTGACAGGACAACTTATATGCCAGCGTCGCGGCCTGGCTTGAACCAAACAGTTCCGTTTTCCTGGGGCGATTCACGTCTTAGGCACAATATTAGCAGTCATAGTTTACTGCCGTCTTTAGCGTAACTAAGTGTAATCTCTTCGCTTTCCCGCACAATTACTATATTCACCGTTCCTGCATCTTTAAAAGATTTATAAGCTAGCAGGTCTTTGATCTCCGTGCCTAACGGGTAGCCGTTGGCTGAGACAATTACATCCCCCTCTTTTAAACCATACTTCTCCTGTATTTCTTCAGATCCCTTTCCCACCCTATAACCTTCAGCATTGGTTTTACTGACCGGCTCCAACCCAGATGTCTTTAGTACAAGTTCTCTATTTGATGAGATCTCACCACCACTTAAAATTCTACTATGCGCATTCCTATTTTTTGCGTTATAGTTTACGCTTAAATTTGAATTTGAAATTCTTAAGGCAGTCACTTCGCCAAATTTCTCAATGATTACTCTCTTCTTCTCTACTGCCAAAAGGCGGATTCCTTCTTCAAACCATTGGGTTTTCCTTACTCTCTTTTCCTTTCCGTTATTTACTTCAACAATAGCTATGCTTTCTTCGCCATTATCGCTATAGAATACGCCCGCGAGCCGAAGATCCGACCGACCATCACGAAGCAATTGACTGGTAACGCTATTTTTAGTTTTTGAGTAATCCAATTGCATCCGCCTGTTATTACCGATTTCGGCTGACCACAGGTTGGCTTCTAAAATAGACTTTTCTTTAGAGATCGGCTTGACGGTCGAATGCGACGGTTCATTAGATATAAAAATTGTATAGAGCAAAAAAGCGAACAGCGCCGTTGCGCCGGTAGTGACCAAAGAAGGACTTAAGAACGATTTCAATTTTGAGAACATGGGAACCCCGCTAGTATTCTATGGACAACCAAGAACTTCATCAACCTCGAAGTAATGGAATATCTGTCCGAGCTGAGCTTCAGCACTCAACCTGTTAAATGAGCGAAGGCCTATATGCAAGGGCCGCAGTTTGGTGAAACCGATATCCGTAACAAGAACTGCATTTTCCGGCGCGGCTCTCACTATTCGGATTATTGTTCACCGTCATATACTCCTTTTTTGCTCGGAAAGTCAGTAGTATCAACTGCCTAATTAAATACCCTCGATGCTTCATTAATGAAAACGAGGCGCCACAGCCAGCTTGTATATAGCCATCGCCGCGCCACGGCAGATATCGTTTAACCCAATGTATCCCTTCTTGCCTGTGTGATGTATAGAGACACCAGTAATTTATACGCAGTAACCCTGAGTAGTGGCCGCCCCCCCCCCCTCCAGCATACGATCATACTTGCCATCGATAATTCTTAGGCGAGCTCCAATTACTGATTGACCTCCAACGCCCTATATCGTCGCGAGACCTCGCTCACGAACTGGGCCAATCTCATCAGTCACCATCCACACCGGCACACATGTATCTCCATCTATTTTCCGATACGTCAAACCTACCGCGGGTTCGGTCCAAAGTGTGCTGTCAGCCGATTAAGACATTAATCGACTCATGATTGCTTAAGGTTATGACGTAACTTTTTTACAACTATCAAAAAAGGCATACGGAAGCAGACGATTAGCATTCATCTAGTGCGGGTTTTATATCCAAGTCGTCGGCATTCAAACCCATCATGTCGTATTCCCGGTTCGCATCTCCCACAAGCCGTGATTGATTCCGCGAGCGTATGCCTTTGCGCAGCGTGGTTAGTTACCTCCTGCGGATCCTTTCGGCAGAGCAGGCTATGACCAGTGAACGCACACCCCTGCCTTATTGGTTTTTTTCAAGTTGCCGGCGGCCCATTTTGCAAGATCCGAACTTCTCCATCGTTTCCGGTCTTAACTGGCGGCTTGCGCATCCGTAACTCTTATGGCCAGATGCACACAACGCGGCTAATCAGCTGTCGGCCTTCTTGCGGTACTTGCGCGGCCGCCCCGGTCCCCGGTTAATGCCGAGCACTCCGTATTCCCGATAGACCTCCTTTACGAATCGGATCGAGCCGGTGAGCTTGCAGCGCTTGACGGCGGTGTCGATCATCTTCTCTTCGTTCCGGTCCAGGCCATTGCTCATATACACGCGGTAGGCCTCCGCCCGCTCTTGGATGGTGTCGCCCAGGCGGGCGTACTCCTCTGGGTCGCTCAGCCAGTACTGCCCTGTCTTGCCTAGCCGCATGCGATAGCTGCTTCGGTGGTAGTGATAGGCGGACGACGCGAGCTGGTGAATCACCGGCAGCCGCTCGACGTAGCACATGCAGGCGAGGAGCCATTGCCCCGGCTCCACCGGGCTGGAGCGGTAGCGCACCTCCCATACCGAGTTCCGGCCATGAAGGTGCTTGCGCCTCAGCGAGGTACGGCACGAGAGCGCCTTCATGAACGTGGACAGGTTGGCGGGATCTTCCAACGGCGTAGCGACGATGTGCAGGCCGTTTGGCAAGAGACAATAGGCGTGAATGGCGAGCTTGTACTCTTTACTGAGCTCCCGTATCTGCCCTATGCAGTAGGTATAGTCAGCTTCATCGAGAAAAACGGGTTGCTGGTCGCGGCTTTTGCGCACCAGGTGGTGCGGGTGACCCGCGAGCAGAAGGCGATCCTTGCCGGGCATAACTCCCCCTTTGCGGTTGCAGTTGGGTTTGTTTTTCTTGGAGCCTACCCCTTGCGTGCGTCGCGTATGAAGAGAATTTCGCCGCAATTTGCGACTAAAATAAAGCGCTCATATGGTCCGCTTAATTGTTCCATTGTTATCAGACAGTTACAGAAATCTAATGCGCTCATTTCGGCGTTGTGCGTCCCCTTTCTTCACGTATCCATGCCCCGTGGAAGCACCAATCTCTTCAATCTGTCGGGCCTTTGCGCGAACCGCAACTTTCGTTGTCGCGCCCGCAAAATGGCGCCTTTCCATCCTTCTGACATGGTTTTCCGCCTTTTTGCCCTGCTCTGCCACCTTTCTAGCAGTATCCGTACATCGCCTCTGCTCGCACTCCGCCTTCGCTTACAAGGACTGTCCGCATCGTAGGACAGACAACCCTGCTCGTCCCGGCCACGCTGGACGACACATATTGACTGAAGGCCCGCGGACGAGACCCGCCGTGCCGACCGTCAGGACACATACACCTTTCCTTTTTGTATTTTTTAAACTACAATGAGCATCAAATG
>NZ_CAXPXK010000081.1:0-9695 GCF_964221125.1 Alloalcanivorax sp. | reverse complement strand
CTCGCGGTCCTCAAAGGCCTCGCCAAACACGTCCATCAGGCCCGCCATCAGGGCGATGTCGTCCGGTTGGATGCGGTGGATCAGGCAAGGGCTGCGGGTCATGGGGCTTTCCAGTGGTCAGGTTTTTGGGGGGGGGGCGAGGCACGACCTGGATCATAACCCGTGCCGGCATTGACCGGGGAGCGCTATTATATAGACTGGTCTATATTGATATTACGGAGCATCGCCATGACCCACGTGCCCGAGGGCTTTCAGCCACACACCCGGAAAAGCGGCTTCACCGCCCCCTGGGAACCGATCTATCACCGCCCCCACGACAACGGCATCAGCCTGGGCCTGCACGCCGGGGAGGCCCACGCCAACAGCCGTGGTTTCGTCCACGGCGGCCTGTTATCCGCCCTGTGCGACAACGCCATGGGCCTGAGCTGCCTGCCGCATCTGGAGGACAGCACCCTGCCGCCGCTCAAGGGCCTGGTGACCGTGAACCTGAACCTGGACTTCCTGGGCAGCGCCCGCGTCGGCCAGTGGCTGGAATTCCGCGCCGACGTCACCCGCACGGGCCGCAGCCTCAGCTTCGCCAGCGCCACCGTACTCGCCGACGGCGAACCCTGCGCCCGCGCCACCGGCGTGTTCAAAGTGCAGCGTTAGCCCGGATCGCCGCAGCGAGCGGGTTAGCCCTGGCCCGTGGTGTCGTCCGCCGGCACCGCTGTCGGGTCCATCCAGAACATTTCCCAGACGTGGCCGTCCGGGTCCGCCAGGCTGCGGTTGTACATAAAGCCCAGATCCTGGATCGCGTTGATGTCCGCCGTGCCGCCGCTCGCGTCCGCTTTTTCATTGAGCCGATCCACCATGTCGCGATCATCGCAGCTGAGCGCCAGCAACACTTCACTGGCGGTGGCCGGCGGGATCGGCCGGTCGGTGAAGGTGCGCCACTTCTCATGGGTGAGCAGCATTACAAAAATGCTGTCGCTCCACACCATGCAGGCGGCGGTGTCGTCGGTGAACTGCGGGTTATTCTCGAACCCCAGCGCCTGATAGAACGCCATGGACGCGGCGAGATCGGCGACGGGCAGATTGACGAAAATCATTCGGGACATGGTTCGGTTCCTGTCTGGCAATCGAAAGGGCCCTGCAACGGGCGTCAGGAACTGGTCGAACCGCCTGCCCCGGCTTCGACATTCGGGGCGTCTACTTTTTCCCAGAGGCTCCGTTTCGGCGTTCGCCGATCACCCCGGCACCCGCCAGCCCCATCAAACGACGGAACCTGGGGCACTCCAGATGGCTGGGCGCGGAACAGGCCGCCGCGTGCCGCAGCCCGTCCCGCATGGCGGTCAGTTGTTTGATCGATTGATCCAGCTCGTCGGCTTTTTCCAGCAGCTGTTGCCGTTCGATCCTGGGACGCCCGTCGGCACCGAACATGGCGGCGATTTCATTCAGGGAGAAGCCAGCCGCGCGGCCCAGCGCAATCAACGAAAGCTGCTCCAGCACGCCGGCGGCGAACACCCGGTGCAGGCCGCGCCGGCCCACGGAGGCGATCAGCCCCTTCTGTTCATAGAAACGCAATGTGGACGCCGGCAGGCCGGAACGGCGCACCACTTCGGAAATATCCATAGCCCTTGACCTCAAGTCGACTTTAAGTAGCAAGCTGTCTTCATCGCCCAACGAAGACACCGACTGGAAGACGCCATGACTCTATTAGCGATTATATTTTTTATCGGCGTGGGAGCCACCGCCATCATGGATCTGTGGGGCTGGCTGCGCAAAAGAGTGTTCGGCGGCAAGGGGCTCGACTACGGCCTGGTCGGCCGCTGGATCGCGCACATGCCGCACGGCCGCTTCCGGCAAGACAACATCGCCGACGCGCCGAAGATGCCGGGCGAGCGCCTGATCGGCTGGAGCGCGCATTACGGCATCGGCATCGTCTTCGCCGGGCTGTTGATCGGGTTAGGCGGCGCCGAATGGGCGGCGCGCCCCACCCTCGGCCCGGCCCTGGCGGTGGGCATCGGCACGGTGGCCGCGCCGTTCTTTCTGATGCAGCCCGGCATGGGCGCCGGCATCGCCGCCTCGAGAACCCCCAGGCCCAACGCCGCGCGCCTGCAAAGCCTGCTTACTCACGCGGTGTTCGGCCTGGGCCTCTACATCGCGGCCTGGGCCACGTCCTTATAGGCAGCCCGCCCTTTTCTGGCATCGCCGGCAAAACCGTGCTGTTATCGGCTATAGGGGGAACCGCTCAACATTTGCACAAAATTGCCCTCTTCCCAAACCACGCCAACCTGAGGTAACGTGAACACCTGTACACAAACAGCATAATAACGAGTGAATACAGGAGCCCAGGCCATGACCCAGGCGCAGGAACCGAAACCGCGGAAAGGCTGGCTGAACAGGCTGGCGGCGATCACCGACATGTTCGCCTTCCCGCTGCGTACCTCCCATTACGTGGAGCTGGTGAACCCGCTGTGGACCACCCACCGTATGCACGCGCGGGTGGTGGACGTGTGGGACGAGACCAAGGACTGCCGCACCATCACGCTGCAGCCCGGCGCCAATTGGCGGCTGCACCGCCCCGGCCAGCACATACGCGTGGGCATCCCAGTGGACGGCCGGCACTACACCCGCACCTACACGATCTCGTCGCCGCCGGAGCGGGACGACGGCCGCTTCACCATCACCGTCAAGAAGATCGAGGGCGGCCGCCTGTCGCACCATATCGTGCGCAACCTGAAGGTCGGGGACTTTATTCCGGTGGGCCTGCCCCAGGGCGATTTCTACCTGCCGGACGCCTCGCCGATTCAGCCGCTGTTCATCACCGCCGGCAGCGGCATCACGCCGGCGAGAAGCATGCTGCACAGCCTGATCGAGCAGCAGCGCCTGCCGGACACGGTGCACATCCACTACGCACCGCACGAGTTCGACACCATCTTCGGCAAGGAGCTGCGCAAGCTGAACGCGCAGCACCGCCACTATCATCTGCACGAAGTGCACACCCAGAAAGAAGACGACAACGCCGCCTACTTCAGCCGTGAAAAGCTGGAGCAGTTCTGCCCGGACTGGCGTGAACGCGACTGCTACGCCTGCGGCCCGCCGGGGCTGCTGGCCGCCCTGGAAGAAGTCTGGGAAGAGGCCGGCCTCTCCAACCGCCTGCATATCGAACGGTTCCGCGCCGAGCTGGCGCCGATCCCCGACGACGCGGTGGGCGGCAAGGTGCGCTTCGCGCAGAGCGATCTCGATGTGGACGCGGACGGCCAGACCAACCTGCTGCGCATCGCCGAGGACGCCGGGCTCAACCCGCCCCACGGCTGCCGCATGGGCATCTGCCACACCTGCAACACCACCTTGAAATCCGGCTGCGTGCGCGACCTGCGCAGCGGCGAATACATCAACGAGCCCGGTGCCATCGTGCAAGTCTGTGTGTGCGCCACCGCCGGCGACTGCGAACTGGACGTCTAGGAGGTCATGATGAGTAAGCGACAGGGTTTACCCGTGGATCTCACGGAAGAACAAATCGACGAATTCGGCCGCGAGATGGACGCCATCTATTACGAGACCCTGGAATCCCGGGGCGAGAAAGATCGGCTCTATATTCTGCGGCTGATCCGCATTCAGCGCAGCATGGCGCTGTTCGGCCGGCTCACCATCTACGCCAGCCTGTTCCTGCTGCCCGCCTGGCCGCACGCGCTGGCCGGCTGGGGCACCACGTTGATCGTGATGGCGCTGGGCGTGATCCTGCTCGGCCTGGCGAAGATCCTGGAAAACATGGAGATCGCCCACAACGTGCTGCACGCCCAGTGGGACTGGATGAAGGACCCGGAGATCCAGTCCAACACCTGGGAGTGGGACACCATGAGCCCGTCCGACCGCTGGATGCACTCACACAACGTGGTGCACCACACCTGGACCAACGTGCTGGAGAAAGACCTGGACGTGGGCTACGGCATCATGCGCGTGACGCCGCTGCAACCCTGGAAGCCCGCCTACCTGCTGCAGCCGGTCTACTTCGTGATGCTGATGCTGCTGTTCGAGGAAGGCGTGGCCCTGCACGAGCAGGCGATCATCGACGTGGGCGAAGGCAAGAAAAAACCCAAGGAAATCCTGCCGCTGATGAAACACATCGGCCGCAAGATCTGGGGCCAGGTGCGCAAGGACTACATCATGTGGCCCGGCCTGGCCGCGCTGGTGTCGATCCCGATCTCCTTCTTCGTGCCGGAATCCCCGCTCACCGTGTTCCTGCTGGTGGCCGGCGCCAACTTCGTCGCCAACATCATCCGTAACATCTGGGCGTTCGTGATTATTTTCTGCGGGCACTTCCCCGCCGACGTCTACAACTTCACCGAGGAACAGGTGGAAGGCGAATCCCGCGGCCAGTGGTACATCCGCCAGCTGCTCGGCTCCGCCAACATCACCGGCGGCCCGCTGTTCCATGTGATGTCCGGCAACCTGAGCCACCAGATCGAGCACCACCTGTTCCCGGACCTGTGCAGCAACCGCTACCCGGAAGTGGCGCCGCGCGTCAAAGCGCTGGCTGACCGCTACGGCCTGCCGTACAACTCCGCACCGCTGTGGCGGCAGTTCGGCACCACCTGGCTGAAGAACCTGCGGCTGGCGTTCCCGGGCGGCACCCTGCCGCCGGAGCCGGCGCGGGCCTGACGGGCGGGCGGCGGACGCCGCCTCCCGGGCAGGGAAGGTAAAATCAAGTATGGCCCGGTGGACAGCAAAGCCCCGCGCCGCGCATTCTCATTTCCCCAGTCATAGGGAAATGACCGTTGTATGCAGCGCATCGCCATTATCGGCACCGGGCCGACCGGCCTCTATACCCTCGCCGCCCTGATCGACGGCCAGGCGCCGCTCGCCATCACGCTTTATGAGGCGGGCGAGCACGCCGGTGTGGGCATGCCCTACGACGAGCACGCCAATCACCGGGCCATGCTCGCCAACATCGCCAGCATTGAGATCCCGCCGCTCACCTGTACCTATCTCGAGTGGCTGCGCGCGCAGTCCACCGGCTTCCTGGCCGGCTATGGGGTGGAGAAACAAACGTTGCACGACCGCCAGTTTCTGCCGCGCGTGCTGCTGGGCCATTATTTCCGCGCCCAGTTCCTGGCGCTGGTGGCGAGGGCCGAAGACCAGGGCCACCGGGTAACCGTGTTCGAAGATTGCCACGTCACGGATCTGCAGGCGGGCGACGAGGACCTGAGCCTGTGGACCGCCCGCCATGACGGGCCGGCCCGCTTCGACCGCGCGGTGATCGCCACCGGCCATGTGTGGCCGTCCAAGGCGGACGCCCGGCCCGGCTATTTCCCCAGCCCCTGGAGCGGCCTGATCGGCGCCGCCATTCCCGCCGGCGCGGTCGGCGTGCTGGGCACCTCGCTCAGCGGCATCGACGCGGCCATGGCGGTGGCGGTGCAGCACGGCCGCTTCCGGGAGCAACCCGACGACGCGGAAAACCCGCTGTGTTTCGACCTGGATCCGCACAGCGCGGACCTGCGCATTACGCTGATGTCCCGGTCCGGCCTGCTGCCCGAGGCGGATTTCTACTGCCCGATTCCCCATGAACCGCTACGCATCGCCACGCCGGACAGCGTCGCCCGGGAAATCAACGCCGGCAGCGAGGGGCTGCTGGACCGGGTGTTCGCGCTGATCGCCCGGGAAGTCCGCGACGCGGACCCGCGCTGGAGCGACTGCATCGCCCTGGAAGAGCAGAACGCCGACACCTTCGCCGACGCCTATTTCGCCAACCGCGCCGAACGCAATCCGTTCCGCTGGGCGCAGCGCAACCTGCTGGAAGCGGAGCGCAACAAACGCGACCGGCACACCGTGCCCTGGCGCTACGCGCTGCTGCGTCTGCACGAGGTGGTGGAAGAGATCGCGCCGCATCTCGACGAGCGCGACCGGGAACGGTTCGACGCCGGCCTGCGCCGGGTGTTTATCGATAACTACGCGGCGGTGCCGCCGGAATCAATCCGCCGGGTGCTGGCACTGCGCGCCGCCGGCGTCATCGACGTGCTGGCCTTGGGGCGGGATTATCAGATGGACGTCGGGGATAGCGGCACGGTAATCAAAACGGCCAACGGCGAGCATCGCTTTCAGGTGTTCATCGACGCCCGCGGCCAGAAGGCCCTGGACCTTACCGATCTGCCTTTCCCGCGGCTGCGCGACCAGCTGCTGGCCCACAGCGACGAATTGCCGCCGGTGGGCGACAACTACACGCTGATGGTGCCGGAGATCGGCGGCCACCGCATCGCCCTGGCCGCGCTGCCGTTTCTGATGCACGACCGGCCCTTCGTGCAGGGCATCGCGGTATGCGCGGAAATCGGCGCCAGCATCGGCGGCTCGATTCATCGCGCGGCGCAACGACGTCGGCTCTGGTTGCGCGGCTACGACGACGAGCATTAAGACACCGGCTTAGGGGTTCAGGACCTCGTCTTCGGTGAGGTTCTCCGTTTTTTCCGCGAACGAAAAGAACGACGGTTTCCGGTCGATGAAAATCTGCCCGGAGAGCGTCCAGGCGTCGCTGTCATCCAGCAGCCCGACGGGAAGGGCGTAGTGGTTTTCTTCGATGTAACGAAAGAAAAGATGGGTGCCGCAGATCTTGCAGAAGCCGCGCTCGGCGAACGCCGATGATTGGAACCTGGCGATGTGCTTCTCACCCTCGAAGGTGACGGCCTGCTCGCACTCGGCGGCGAACATGGGGCCGCCGCCCCATTGGCGGCACATCTTGCAGTGGCAGAGCACCACCTTATCAGTCTTGGGCTTTGCGATAACGCCTACCGCGCCGCAGAGGCAGGCGCCGCGATGTTCGGTTCTGGAATCCATAATCCTCTCCTGGCCGGGTTAGCGGGACCTAGCTGAAAAGCAGGAACGCACTCAGTGCCAAAGAAGCACCGGAGACCAGCAGAGCGGCGGCGAGGGCGAGCCTGTATTTGGCGAACCGGGCCTCCGACTCTCTGGCCGCCATCTCCATGCCGTCCAGGGCCTGCTGCAGTTTGTCCGCCAGCACCTGCACGGCTTCCGCGTTGTGGGTGGCGGCTTCCTGCAGTTCCTGGATCTGCTTCGCCACCACCGGATCGGCCGGGCCGGTCTCGGCGGAGCGGGACGTAAAGGCGGGTATCGCGATCGTGGCGATCTGAGCCACGTAGGGCGCGACCGCTTTGAGGATCGGAATCAGTGGCGCTGCCATAAGGGTTCCTCCAATTTAGTTCATCCTAACGCGATCGCGGCGCTGCGCCTCCTCCCGGCTTCGCCGGGGGCTCGGCATCTTGCGCCAGAGCCGACTCGGAGGGCAGAATAGTACCAATTATTGGTACTTTCGAGGTGTATCATGCCAAAGAACACCAGCATCAGCCTCGGCGAGCATTTCGACACTTTCGTCGCGGAGCAGCTGAACAGCGGACGCTATAGCTCCACCAGCGAGGTGGTGCGAGCGGGGCTGCGCCTGCTCGAGGACGCGGAGACCCGCCTCGGCACCCTCCGGAAAATGCTCCAGGACGGCGAAAACAGCGGCGTCGCCGACTACGATTACGACAGCTTCATTGAGGAACTGGACCGGGAAGACGCCACCTGATGCCCACCTTTACGCTTTCCAGGAAGGCCAAAGCGGATCTACGCGCCATCGCACGCTACACGGAACGTCGCTGGGGGCGCGAGCAACGTGCGGCGCCGTGCACATCGTGCGCATTCTGCATAAGCGCATGATGCCCCACGAACACTTTTCCTGAGTGGCTCAAACCAAGCCGATTAGCCAGCCAGATTGATTCCCGCCCTCGCCGCACGGGCGGCGTGCAGCTTCTTGTAGCTTTCGATCAGGCGCTGGTGTTTTTCCAGGCCGTCCAGGCGCGTGTTGGTCGGCGTCAGGCCGTGGAAGCGGACGCTGCCGTCCACCGAGCCGACCACCGCGTCCATGGTGTCGTCGCCGTACATGCGGCGCAGGTTGCGCAGGTAGTCGTCCAGTTCCAGCTCGTCGTCCAGAAGGATTTCCAGCACCGCACTGACGGCGCGGTAGAACAGGTTGCGCTCGACGGTATTGTCGTTGAACTGCAGGAAGGCTTCCACGCGCTCCAGGGCTTCCTCGTGCTGGCCCAGGGCCAGGTTGATCAGCAGTTTCAGCTCCAGCACGGTGAGCTGGCCCCAGACGGTGTTCTCGTCGAACTCGACGCCGATCAGCGTAATGATGTCGGTGTAGTCGTCGATCTGGCTCTCTTCCAGGTGCTCCACCAGATCGGCCAGCTGGTCGTCGTCGAGGACGTGCAGATTGAGAATGTCCTCGCGGTAGTCCAGCGCCTTGTTGGTGTTGTCCCACACCAGATCTTCCACCGGGTAGACCTCGGAATAGCCCGGCACCAGGATGCGGCACACCGGCGCGCCCAGGTCTTCGTGCACGGCCATGTAGACCTCTTTGCCCAGATCCTCGAGGATGCCGAACAGGTTCTCCGCTTCCTCCTTGGTGCTGCCGGAAAAGTCCCATTCGTGGAAATCGTAGTCGGCGTTGTCACTGAAGAAGCGCCAGGAGACCACGCCGGTGGAGTCGATAAAGTGCTCCACGAAGTTGTTCGGCTCGCTCACCGCCAGGCTGTTGAAGGTGGGCAACGGCACATCATTCAGGTTTTCAAAGCTGCGGCCCTGCAGCAGCTCGGTGAGGCTGCGCTCCAGCGCCACCGCCAGGCTCGGGTGCGCGCCGAACGACACGAACACGCCGCCGGTGCGCGGGTTCATCAGCGCCACGCAGGCCACCGGGAACTGTCCACCCAGGGAGGCGTCCTTCACCAGCACCGGGAAGCCCTGGGCCTCCAGCGCCTCGACGCCTTCCACCAGCTTCGGGTATTTCGCCAGCACTTCTTGCGGCACGTCCGGCAGCGCCAGCTCCTCTTCAATAATCTGCTTTTTCACCGCCCGTTCGAAAATTTCCGACAGGCACTGCACCTGCGCTTCCGGCAGCGTGTTGCCCGCGCTCATGCCGTTGCTCAGGTAGAGGTTCTCGATCAGATTGGACGGGAACCACACCGTCTCGCCGTCGGAGCGGCGCTCAAATGGCAGGGAGCAGATGCCGCGCGCCTCGTTGCCGGAATTGGTGTCGATCAGATTGGAGCCGCCCAGTTCGCGCTCGGGGTCGAAGATCGCCCGGCAATGGGCATCCAGAATCTCCTCGGGCAGCTCGTCGTTGGGGCCCGGCTGAAACCACTGCTCGTTGGGGTAATGCACGAAGGCGCTGTTGGCGATCTCTTCGCCGAAGTACTGATCATTGTAGAAAAAGTTGCAGCTCAGCCGCTCGATAAACTCACCCAGCGCCGAGCACAGCGCGCTCTCCTTGGTGGCGCCCTTGCCGTTGGTGAAGCACATCGGCGAGGCCGCGTCGCGAATGTGCAGCGACCAAACGTGCGGCACGATATTGCGCCAGGAGGCGATCTCGATCTTCATGCCCAGGTCCTCGAGGATCCCGGTCATGGTGGCGATGGTTTCCTCCAGGGGCCGGTCCTTGCCCTCGATATAGGTGCGCGCCTCACCGTCGATACCGGCCATCAGCAGCGCCTGGGCGTCCTCGTCCAGGTTCTCCACCGTCTCGATCTCGAACTCCGGACCGGTCTGCACCACCTTCTTCACCGTGCAGCGGTCGATGGAGCGCAGAATGCCCTGGCGGTCCTTGTCGGAGATGTCCTCCGGCAGCTCCACCTGAATCTTGAAGATCTGGTTGTAGCGGTTCTCCG
>NZ_CAXPXK010000080.1:0-19377 GCF_964221125.1 Alloalcanivorax sp. | reverse complement strand
GCACCCTGATCCGGCAGCCGGATCTGGCCCGGGTTCTGGAGGCCCTGGCCGAGCAGGGGCGAGACGGTTTTTACCAGGGCCCGGTGGCGGAAAAACTGGTACGCGGGGTGCGCGAGGCCGGCGGCATCTGGACAAAACAGGACCTGAACAACTATCGGGTCAAGGAGCGGGCGCCGGTGGTCGGGCACTACCGAGGCGCCCGCATCGTCACGGCCCCACCGCCGTCCGCCGGCGGGCTGGTCATGCTGGAAGCGTTGAACATTCTCAATGAATTCAACGGCGGCGAGATTAGTGAGGACTTACTTCCTCACCTCACCGTGGAAGCCTGGCGGCGCGCCTATCAGGACCGGGGCCGCTATATGGGCGACCCGGATTTTGTTTCCATACCTGTGGATAACCTGTTGAGTAAATCCTACGCCGAGCAGCGGGCCGCCTCCATAAAGCTGGATAAGGCCACCCCCAGCAGCGAGCTGGGCGAACCCGTGGCCACCGGCGAAGGCTTCCATACCACCCACTTTTCGGTGCTCGACGGGGCCGGCAACCGGGTGGCCGCCACGCTCAGTATCAACCTGCCGTTCGGCAGCGGCTTCATGCCCGCCGGCACCGGCGTGATCCTCAATAACGAGATGGACGATTTCTCCGCCAAGCCGGGCAGCCCCAACGCCTATGGCCTGGTGGGCAGCAAGGCCAACGCGGTGGCGCCGGGCAAGCGGCCGTTGTCCTCGATGACGCCTACCTTCGTGGAGTTCGACGACCGGGTGGCGATTCTCGGCACGCCGGGCGGCAGCCGTATCATCACCATGGTGATGCTGGGTGTGCTCGAGGCGGCCAATGACGCCCCGGTGGACGACTGGGTGAGCCGGGTACGCTTTCACCACCAGTTCCTGCCCGATCAGGTTCAGGCGGAACCCGCCTTCCTCGGCACCGAAGCGGCGAAAAGCCTGCGCCTGCGCGGCCACGACGTGGTCTCCGTGGACCGCGAGTACGGCAACATGCAGGCGATTCTCTGGCGGCACGAGGACAACAGCGTCACCGCCGCCAGCGACCCGCGCGGCATCGGCGCGGCGCGGGTCGGCGCCGACGCGGACTGACCCCGGTGACGGCCGCCGCGGGGTGTGCTCCACTATGCCCATGGACACCACCTTCGCGGCCCAGACTCTGCACTGCTACCCGCCGGCGCCGGCCCTGCGCGGGCTGGTCAGCCATTACTGGCTGAGCCGCGACGGCGGCGGCGACCGCCACCGGGTGCTGCCGGACGGCTGCGTGGACCTGGTGCTGCGCCTGCGCGACGGCGATGGCGCCTGGCAGGCGTTCGGCACCAGCACCCGGCCATCGGACGTGCCGGTGGAGCCCGGCTGTGTCTATTTCGGTATCCGCTTCCAGCCCGGCCAGAGCCGCCATTTCCTGCCCCTGCCCGGGCGTTTGCTCACCGACACCGCCCAGCCTCTGGCCCGGCCCGCCGACTTGTCGGCGGAGCGCCTCGCCGAATTGATCGCCCGCCCCGACCCCGCCTTTGCCGTGGACCGGCTGCTTTCCCGGGGGCTCGCCGGGCAGCCGCCCCAACCAAGACGCCTGGACGGCGCCCTGGCGCTGCTTTCCCGTTCCGCCGCGGGCGTCAGCGTGAGCGCCCTGGCGGCGCACCTGAACCTGAGCCGCCGGCAACTGGAGCGCGACTTCCTGGAGTGGGTCGGCGTGCCGCCCAAGGTGTTCATGGGCATCCGCCGCAGCCAGCAGGCCCTGGCGTTGCTGAGCCGCCCGTCACCCGCCGCGCCGCTGGCCGACATCGCCCTGGCCGCCGGCTACGCCGATCAGAGCCATATGACCCGGGAGCTGAAACGCTACCTGGGCGTCACCCCGGGGGCGCCCCGGCTGCCGATGCACGATGTCGCCTTTATTCAAGAGCAGGCCGGCGCGCCGACCTAGAGTGGAGCTTCTTCTCAAGCCAAAGGAGCAACGCGATGAAACTCTGGTCCGGTGTGGTCACCGAGCACTTGCAGGCGTGCCGGGATTTCTACGTGCGCCTGTTTCAGTGCCGGGTGCTGTTCGACAGCGACTGGTTCGTTCTGCTGGAGCTGGGCGGCGGCGAGCTGGGTTTCCTGGCCCCGCAACAGGAGGCCCAGGCGGCGGCGTTTCAGCGCCCGTTGCGCGACGGACGGGGCCTGTGGGTCACCATCGACGTGGACGACGCGGACGCCGAATACCGGCGGCTGCAGGCATTGGGGGTGCCGATCGAGGTGGCGATCCGCGATGAAGCCTGGGGCGACCGGCACTTCGTCATCCTCGACCCGGCCGGCATCGCCGTGGACGTGGTCCAGCACGGCTAACCATAAAACAACACAATCACCGGCGTCTGACCTTTTGGAACCTGTGCAAGACGCCGGGGGCCGCTCAGAATCATTCTTTTTTTCAGACACGGAGCGCCCATGGGCCAGCAACGCATCGAAATCGACAAGGAATTTCCGTTCCCGGTCAGCGACCTGTTCAACCACCTCAGTGAGCACGAGAACCTGTCCGCCCTGTTCGCCCCGGCCAAGGTGCGGCGCGTCAAGGAGGGGGACGTGGAGCCCAACGGCGTGGGGTCGGTGCGCCGGCTGTCGCTGCCGCTGACGCCGGCCTTCGAAGAGACCGTCACCGAGTTCGAGCGCGACCGCCGCATTGCCTACCGCATCACCAAGGGCAGCCCGTTGCGCGATCACCACGGGGTGATGGTCTTTTCCGAGACCGCCGGCGGTTCCCGCCTGCACTACACCATTGTCTTCAAGGGCAAGCTGCCGCTGATCGCCGCCGTGATCAAGCCGGTGCTGGACCGCGCCATCCGCAAGGGCCTCAACGACCTGCGGCTTTAAGGGCCCCCGTCGCGGCGGCCGTCGTCACTGCCGGCTTCGAGGAGGGATTCCAGTTCCTCGCGGCCGCGGGCGGAGAGCTCGATCAGTTTGTCGAGCTTGTCGCGGTGGGCGAACTGCTCGCGCAGCAGGCGTTCGTCCACGTCCCGGAAGGTGCGCACCAGGTCGATGGCGGTGGTTTCCGGCATGCCCAGCTGGGCCAGGGTGGTCTGGGCGGCGCGCAGGCTGGAGTCCAGCGTTTCGCGGATGACGTGCTCGACGCCTTCGGCCATCAGTGAATAGGCGTGGTAGCGGTCGCGGGCGCGCACGATCAGGGTGATGTGCGGGAAGTGCTCGCGGATCAGGCGCACGGCGCGCAGCGACGCCTGCACGTCGTCGATCGCCAGCACCATGATGCGGGCGTGCTGCAGCCCGGCGGTGTGCAGCAGGTCGAGCCGGGTGACGTCGCCGAAGTAGACCTCGTTGCCGAACCGGCGCACGGTGTCGATATGGTCCGGGTTGGAGTCCAGCGCGGTGAACGGAATGCGGCGGCTGACCAGAATACGGCCGATGATCTGCCCGAAGCGGCCGAAGCCGGCCACGATCACCGCCGGCTGACCATGCGGCGCGGGCTCGTCCTCGGTGCTGCGGTGGCCGGTCTTGGGCGCCGGCCAGAGCCGCTGCACCAGTTTCAGCAGCAGCGGCGTGGCGGCCATGGAGAGGGCCACCACCAGGTTGAGCCGGGCGATCATTTCCGTCGGCAGCAGGTTGAGGGCCCCGGCCTGGGTGAACAGCACGAAGGCGAATTCGCCGCCCTGGCTGAGCAGCAGCCCGAACCGCAGGGCGTCGCGGCCGCCCACCTTCAACGCCCGGGCAATGCCGAACAGCACCAGGGTTTTGATCCCCAGCAGGGCCGCGCCCATGGCCAGGATCGACCATGGCGACGCCGCCAGCAGGCGCAGGTCCATGGTCATGCCGATGGCGATGAAGAACAGCCCCAGCAGCATGCCCTTGAACGGCTGAATATCGGTGTCCAGCTGCTCCCGGTAGGGGGAGTTGGCGAGCAGCATGCCGGCCACGAAGGCGCCCAGACCCATGGACAGATGCAGGGTTTCCATCAGCTCGGCGGCGCCGAGGACCAGCAGCAGGGCGGTGGCGGTCATCAGCTCCCGGTTGTGCAGCCGCGCCAGCCAGCCCAACCAGGGGTTGAGCAGGTAGCGCCCGGCCAGCCACATCAGGGCCAGCACCAGCACGCCCACCAGCAGGTTGGGCTGGGCGGCGCCGGCGTCACCGCCGGCCAGCACCGGCAGCAGTAGCAGCAGCGGAATCACCGCCAGGTCCTGGAACAGCAGAATCGAGAAGGCGTTACGGCCCTGGGGCGTACCCAGCTGGTTGGTTTCCACCAGCATCTGCACCGCGAAGGCGGTGGACGACAGCGCCAGGGTGGCGCCGATGGCCAGGGCGGCCGGGCCGGGCTGGCCCAGGGCGAAGAAGAAACCGGTGAGCAGGGCGGCGCTGAACAGCATCTGGCTTGCGCCCAGCCCGAGCAGCCGCCGGCGCTGCGCCCAGAGCTGCTCCGGGGCCAGTTCCAGGCCGACCAGGAACAGCATCAACACCACGCCCAGCTCGGCGAAATGCAGCACCGCCTCGGCGCCGGGGATCAGCCCCAGGCCCAGCGGCCCGATGACGATGCCGGCGGCCAGATAGCCGAGAATGCTGCCCAGCCCGAGACGCTGAAACAGCGGCAGCAGCAACACCGCCGCCGCCAGCAACACCAGCGCCTGATTGAAGTAACCACCCATTGTCGATCCCCCACGGCGGGGCGGCGGGTGCCGCCCGCGGTCCTAATCCCAGTTCAGCGGCATGGGTGAAGAGCCGGGGCTCTCCGGTTGCCCGGCGGGCGGCTCCATGTCACCGGTGTCGCCCTGACGGTTGCCCGGCGCGCGCACACGGTCACCGGGGCGCGGTTCGCCGCCGCCCTGGGTGATCCGGGCCACCGCGTAATCCGGGCGCACTTCGATCACCTCCAGGCTGGCCAGGGCGTCGCTTTCCATACGAATGGTGAGCCCGGTCTGCGGGTCTTCCAGGGACTCCACCGGCCGGTACACATTGAGGATAGTGTCCGCTTCCAGGCGGCCCTGGCCGTGGCTCAGGTAGACCCGGTCGCCGTCGCTCTTGAGCACCTGCACCGGGTACAGGGTGTCGGAGGCCGCCGCCGCCAGGGCCCGGGCGATGCGCGGGTAGACCAGGTCGGCGAGCCGCTCCGGATGGTTGCGGTGGTCGAGCTTCTGCCGGCGGGCCAGCTGCCGCACGCTGGCTTCCGACTGCTGCCAGTCGTAGAGGCCGGCCTCCAGCACTTCGCCGCCGGCGGCGTCGATCAGCCGGTAGCGCAGACGCACATAGGGTTCGTACCCCTGGAAGCGGGCGCCGTAGAAGGTGCGCTCGTCGTCGCCGATGTCGAACGCCTCGATGTGACCCACCAGCAGCAGGTCGGCGCCTTTGGTCTTGCCCAGGCGCAGCAGCTCCCGGGGCTCGCCGGCGCCGTCGCGCAGCAGGTCCTGCTCGGCCTCGCGCAGATCCAGATTGGCGCGATCCAGCACGCGGAAACGGCCGGACTGGGCGAAGGCGTCGATCAGGTTGGCGTGCAACTGGCGGCGCACCTCCGCCGCCGGCAGGGTGGTTTCACCCAGGGTGTATTCATCGGCGTCGCTGGTGAACGGCGCCACCACGATGGCCGGCAGATGGGAGCGGTCCGGGCCCGGCGCCTGCTGGAGCAGCAGCACCGCTTTCACGTCCGCGCGCCACAGGGCGTTGTCTTCCTGGGTGACGGCCGTCACCTCGTAGCTGTCCAGGCTGCCCAGCGTGGGCAGGCGCGGCTCCGCCACCGAGGTGCGGCTGCCGGTCCAGGTGGTGACGTCACCCTGGCGCTGGATCACCCATCCGCTCACCTGGCGGCGGAAATCCGGGTTCACCGACAGCGTCACGCCGCCGGCCTGGCGCACCGCCGCCACCAGCGCATTGGTGACCGCCTGTTCCGGGTTGTCGCCGTAGCCGCGGGCGCTGACCTCGCGGGTCTGTGCCGCTGAGGCGGTGCCGGCGGCCAGCGCCGCCATCAGCACGAGCAAACAAAAACGCTTGAACATGGTTCCTCTCCCTGGTGCCAGGGTGTTCAGAAGCCGAACAGGCTGCGTTTGCGGGTCTTGCGGATTTCCTTCTCGCCGGACCACTCAATAATGCCGCTCTGGATGTTCAGCAGTTTCAGGGTGAACTTGTAGTAGACATCCTTGGTGCTGTCGTCGCGCTTCACGATCGAGGACAGGTTGCCGTAGAGCATGAACTCGGCGCCGATCTGGCGGCCCATCTGGGCGGCGCTGGCCTGGTCCACCATGCCGGAATCCTGCTGGTACTCCAGTTGTTCGCGTACCCGGTCGACCACGGACATATCCACGAAGCGGAACTTGCCGGAGTTGATCAGCTTGGACTGGATGGTGTCGGTGACGGACTCGGTGTCGATGTGCTCGCTGGTCTTGTTCTTGATGCGATCAACGAACAGTACCGGGCGGCGGTCGCGGGTCATTTCCACGATCGGCGGGAACACCATCATGTCGTCCACCATCTTGGTGGCGATCATCTGCAGATCGGTGGAGCCGAAATCGGCGGTCACCGTTTCACGGGCCTGGGCGTCGCCGTAATCCACCCGGGACGCACAGCCGGAAAGCACCAGCGCCATAGCCAGGGCGAGCAGTGAAAATACGCGAACCATGTGTTTCTCCTTAAGGAACCTGAATGGCGTCCGGGGCGTTATTCGCGCACCCAGATTTCATAACGGACGGCGCTGGGGTTGGGGGCCACCGCCTGGACATTGTTCTGGCTGCGGCCGGCCATCACCAGTTGCCGCCAGGGCTGGGATTCCGGAGCCACTTCGAACCCGTCCCGATCGAACCATTTGATCTTGTATTGGAAATCCAGTTCAAATTTCCAGCCGTTTTCCAACGTCGCCTGCACGTACAGCAGGTCGCCGACTTTTTTGTCCTGCAGCGCTTCCACCGAAAGGCGGTTGGCCAGGGTGCTGTTGTTGGAGTACAGGCGCGGTTCGCCGTCGTCGCCGGGGCGGGCCATATTACTGGCGGAACAGCCCGCCAGGACCACCGCCAGCACGACGGCGGCCAGAGCGGTAAACGGAGCTTTCATAACGGGCCCTCCTGAACGGGTAACACGCGGGTTATAAGGCGGCCGGGGGTGGCCACCACGTGAATCACGGTCACGCCCTGTTCCACCACGGGAACCGTCAAACTAGCACCGCCACCGGGTGTGCTCAACTGAAGGCGGTGCTCGCCGGGCGGCAACATCAGGCGGGTGGCCTGGGCGTAGGCGGGCAGGCTCAACCAGCTGCGCAGGTCGGCCTGTTCGCTGACCACATTGAAGATCTGCGTGAGGATGGCGCCCACCGGACCGAAATCGTCGTTGGCTTTCTTCTGCAGATTGTACTTGGTGGTGGCACGCAGCGTCTGCCGCACCAGCATGCCGGGCAGTTGTTCGCGCAAATGGCGCGCGGCCAGCCCACCCACGTCGGTGAGCACTTCGGTGCGCGCCGTGGTGTCGTCGACGGCCACGGTGAGCGGCGCCGGGCGCGGCTTGTCCGCGGCGCTGTAGGTCGGGAAGGCCACCGCGAAGAGGCCGTGCGGTGTGGGGATCGGCAGGCTCAGCTCGCGGCGGGCGGGCACCAGACCCTGCTCATAGACCACCGCCACCAGCCCCTTGTCGCGTTCCACCCGGCCGTCCTGGGCGCGGGACAGGCGCGCCACATCCTCCTGCAGCATGGCGGAATCCGGGTGGATCTCCAGCGCTTTCTTGTAGTCCACCAGGGCGTCGTTGTATTCGCCGTGGGCCTCCCAGAACAGGGCCGAGAGATTGAAGGTCCAGGCGTTCTGGAAGCTCGCCTTGACCTCGCCGGCGGCGGCGTCCAGGCCGGCGAAGTGGCTGTCGAAATCGGCCGGTTGCACACCCTCTTCCCGCGCCGCCTCCTGGGCGGCGGCGATCTCGTCATCGCGCCGGTTGGCGGCCACCCGTTGTTCGTTGGCGGCGGCGCGCAGTTCCACGGCGGTGGCGGTGACGTCGTTCTCACGCCAGTAATTCAGGGCCTGGTAGGCGTGCGCGACAATGCGCTCGTAGTCCGGCGCCACGTAGGGGCGGGCGTTGTCGTTGACCAGCAGGGCGCCGGTATTGCTCACCAGGCTGGAGGCGCGCAGCCGGGCGGCGGCGTCCGTTTCGTCGTAGTGACCGAAGGCGCGGCGAAAGGCGCTCTCGCTGTCTTCGATGGCGCCGCTCAGCTGGTGCACCCGGCCCAGTTCCTGCAGATAGAGCACGCCGTCACGGCTGTCGACGCCTTTTCTCAGCAACGGGGCGGGCCCGTCCGCCGCCATGTCGGCGGTCCAGGCGCGCGCCTGGGACGGGTAGGGCTGGAACAGGGAGCGGGTGGCGCAGCCGCTCAATAGCACCATGGCCAGCAACAGCGCGACGCCGTTTCTGACCAGCACGTATCCTGGCGGGCTTATTCTCATAGACCGCGGCGCCATAAAAAAACCGGAGCGGGCAAGGTAGCCCGGCTCCGGCTTATTGTCGAGACGGGACGTCTTAGGGCCTGTTCACACTACTTGCATCACGCCTGTTGCGGCTAAAAAGCCACCAATCAAGGCGAGAGGAGAGAAGTTTGGTGGCTCCAAATGAACGACGAGCAACGCAGAGTGGTGGCTTTTTAGCCGCAACCCGGAGGGCTGGAGCCCTTTTTGCTTCCAGCGTCGTTGTCGGTCGCTTATTTGGAGCCACCAAACGGCGCTCCCTCCGCCTAGCTGGAAGCAAAAAGGGCATCCAGCAGGCGCGATGCAAGTAGTGTGAACAGGCCCCCCTTAGAACAGCACGCGGGTGCGGATGGTGCCGTCGATGGTGCGCAGCTTTTCCAGGGCCAGTTGGCTGTAGCCCTTGTTCACGTCGATCACCACGTAGCCGATCTCTTCATTGGTCTGCAGGTACTGACCGCAGATGTTGATGTCGTTCTCGGAGAACACGGTGTTGATCTGGGTGAGGATGCCGGGAATGTTGCGGTGGATATGCAGCAGACGGTGCATGTCCGGGTGCGACGGCAGGGCCACCTCCGGGAAGTTCACCGCGCTCAGGGTGGAGCCGTTGTCGGAGTAGCGGATCAGCTTCTCGGACACTTCGGTGCCGATGTTTTCCTGGGCCTCATGGGTGGAACCACCGATGTGCGGGGTCAGGATCACGTTGTCGAATTCGCGCAGCGGGCTGATGAACTCGTCGTCGTTGCCCTTGGGCTCTTCCGGGAACACGTCGATGGCGGCGCCGAGCAGGTGCTTGTCGCGCAGCGCGGCGGCCAGCGCCTCGATGTCCACCACCTTGCCCCGGGCGTAGTTGATCAGATAGCTCTTGGGCTTCATGGCGCGAATCTGCTCTTCGCGGATCATCCAGCGGGTGGCGGCGGTGTCCGGCACGTGCAGGCTGACCACGTCGGCCAGGCCGAGCAGGTCGTTGAGGCTGCCCACCTGTTCCGCGTTGCCCATCGGCAGCTTGGAGACCACGTCGTAGAAGTACACCTTCATGCCCATGGATTCCGCCAGCACCGACACCTGGGCGCCGATGTTGCCGTAGCCGACGATGCCCAGCTTCTTGCCGCGGATCTCGTAGCTGTCCTTGGCGGATTTCAGCCAGCCGCCGCGGTGGGCCACCGCGTTCTTTTCGGGAATGCCGCGCATCAAGTTGACGGTGTGAGCGATCACCAACTCCGCCACCGAGCGGGTGTTGGAGTAGGGCGCGTTGAACACCGGAATGCCGCGCTTGAGGGCGGCCTTCAAATCCACCTGGTTGGTGCCGATACAGAAACAGCCCACGCCGATCAACTTTTCGGCGGCCTGGAAGACCTCCTCGGTGAGCTGGGTGCGCGAGCGGATGCCGACAAAATGGGCGTCCTTGATGGCGTCCTTGAGGTCGTCGCCGGTGAGCGCGGTGGGCAGAAGCTCCACGTTGCTGTAGCCGTGCGCCTTCAGATTATCCACCGAGTTCTGGTGGACGCCCTCGAGCAGGAGGATGCGGATCTTGTCCTTCTCAAGAGAAGTGTTGGCCATGGGTGGTCTCTGTAGCGGGTTAAATGGGCGCGTATGGTATCATAGCCCGCCCCGGATGAGACCCATTCCGGAGCCCCCGTGCACATGTTGAATGCTCAAGTTGACTTGAAGACCTTTGGAGTTGCCGATGACCTCCCTCGCCCACGCCGCCCTGGACCAGCTCAGCGCGCTTCTTGGCAAGCGCTGCCTCACCGATCCGGACAGCGCCCAGCGCTACGGGGTGGACTGGACCAAGGTCTGGGCGCCGGCGCCCAGCGCCGTGGTGCTGCCGGAAACCACCGAAGAAGTGCAGCAGATCGTGGAGATCGCCAATGAACACGGCCTGCACCTGGTGCCCTCCGGGGGCCGCACCGGCCTGTCCGCCGGGGCGGTGGCCGCCAACGGCGAGCTGGTGGTGGCGTTCGACCGGATGAACCGGGTGCTCGACTTCAACGAGTACGACCGGTCGGTCACGGTGCAGCCGGGGGTGGTCACCCAGCAGCTGCAGGAATTCGCCGACAGCAAGGAGCTGTTCTACCCGGTGGACTTCGCCTCCGCCGGCTCCAGCCAGATCGGCGGCAACATCAACACCAACGCCGGCGGCATCAAGGTGATCCGCTACGGCATGACCCGGGACTGGATCACCGGCCTCAAGGTGGTCACCGGCCGGGGTGAACTGCTGGACCTCAACAAGGGCCTGATCAAGAACGCCACCGGCTACGACTTCCGCCACCTGTTCATCGGCTCCGAAGGCACCCTGGGCTTCGTGGTGGAAGCCACCGTGAAGCTGGCCCGCCGGCCCAAGGACCTCACCGCCCTGGTGCTGGGCGCGCCCGGTTTCCGCGAAGTCATGAAAGTGCTGCACGCGTTTCAGAAGGACATTGATCTGACCGCGTTTGAGTTCTTTTCCGACAAGGCCATGGCCCATGTGCTCGAGCACGGGGTGGCCAAACCCTTCGACAGCGATTGTCCGTTCTACTGCCTGCTGGAATTCGAGCAGCTTTCCGAACACACCGGCGAACGGGCCATGGAGATTTTCGAGCACTGCGTGGAGCAGGGCTGGGTGCTGGATGGGGTAATGAGCCAGTCGCTGGGTCAGCTGGAGCAGCTGTGGCAGTTGCGCGAACGTATTTCCGAATCGATCGCGCCGCACACGCCCTATAAAAACGATATTTCCGTGACCGTTTCCAAGGTGCCGGATTTCGTCGAGGACGTGGACAAGGTGGTGCAGGAGGCCTACCCGGATTTCGAGATCGTCTGGTTCGGGCATATCGGTGACGGCAACATGCACCTGAATATTCTCAAGCCGGCGGACCTGCCCAAGGAAGATTTTTTCCGCCAATGCGGCGATGTGTCCAAATGGGTGTTCGAGATCGTGCAGAAGTACGACGGCTCGATTTCCGCCGAGCACGGCGTGGGCATGACCAAGAAGCCTTATCTGTCGTATTCCCGCAGTGAAGAGGAAATCGCTTATATGAAAGCGGTGAAAGCGGTTTTCGATCCCAACAATGTGATGAACCCCGGAAAATTGTTCGATGTTTGATGCCCACACGCTGAAAGCGCGACCGGAATCCGCCTACGTTCATCGCTGGATCGACGGCTCGCCCATGGAAATGCCGCTGGGCAAGTGCGTCTGCGTGGGAAGAAACTACGCCGAGCACGCCCGCGAGCTGGGCAATGACGTGCCCGAGGAACCTCTGCTGTTCATGAAACCGGCCACCGCCCTGTGCAGCCTGCACGAACCGCTGGTGCTGCCCCAGGGACAGGGCCCGGTGCACCACGAGGTGGAAATGGTGGTGATGATCGGTGAGCGCCTGAGCGGCGAAACCGACCTGGAAACCATTCGCTTCGCCATCGCCGCCTACGGGGTCGGCCTGGATCTGACCCTGCGTGACCTGCAGAGCCGGCTAAAGGAAAAAGGCCATCCCTGGGAACGGGCAAAGGGTTTCGACGGCGGCGCACCGGTGTCCGGGTTTATCGACGCCCGTGGGATTTCGGTGCGGCAGAATCTGGAGGTGTCTCTGGAAGTGAACGGCGAAAGCCGCCAACACGGCCATACCGGGCAGATGCTGTTCCCGACCTTTGAACTGATCGCACAGATCAATCAGGTGTTCACGCTGGAGCCCGGCGACCTGATCTTTACCGGCACGCCGGCCGGGGTCGGCCCGCTGACGTCCGGCGACAAGCTCACTGCCCGGCTGGGCAATATCCTGCAGGTGTTCACCCGCGTGGCCTGACGCCGACCCGTGAGGCGCCTGGTTTACTCAGGCGCCGATGACCAGAAGGGATTGGCCGTCGTCGGTTTGCACCAGATAGTTGGGGGCCGGCCCCGTCGCCACAGTTTTGACCAACTGACCGGAATCCAGATCCACAACGCTGATACTGCCACTGGCAGGATGCGTGGAAACGGCATAGCGACCGTTGGAAGTCACCAGCACATGGTGCACAGGCCCCGGCACTTCCAGTTTGCGGTCAATCGTCTTTGTGGCCGTGTTCACCAAATAGAGCAGCCCCGTACTCCCTGCTTCCAATTCAGTAGACTTCCCGCCCCCATGATGAGCGGCGTGTTCATCTTCTGAAATGCCTTCGGGGCGACTAACCGGCTTCTGACGATCATGCGCCGACAAACTACCCACCACCAGATACCGGCCATCCGGGGTCAGTGCCGAACCGTGGGTATTCAGGGTGCCGCCAATGGACGACGTCACCTTGCGGTTTTCCAGATCAATAACGCCGACGGCATCCGCTGTGCCCATGGGAACAAATGCCCGGTTCGTGTCTGCGGCCACCATCAGCGAAAAACTCATAGCGACACTGGCCGTAATACCAGCAATACACTGCTTGCGCAACGAATGGTTCATAGCGTGCCCTTTTTGGTCAGAGGGTTTCAGTAAGATCTCCTCGCCCGGTAAGCAAGATCCCGAACAGGCATGGTCATTACTTGGCAGTCCATCACACCAAGCTGAAACAGGCCTGAAAACAGTTGCGAAACATGCATTCGTTTGACCAGAATCAAGGTGGAACGATTCACAATGACCATGGACGACCAATGCAAGACGTGCCCCAGGAAAACCAGCGAACAACCAAAACCCACGCCGACCAGCTCAACCGGCAGTGTTACTGCATCACCCTTGACCGAAAAGCGCTCACTGACAGCCTCCAGAAGCAGTTTTCAGACACTGGGAACGAGGCGCCGGCCACTCCCGAGATCCATCATCTCTTTTCAAACACGCCGGTTTTTGTTCCCCAGGCTGACATCGCGACGATGGAGCGGATTGTTCAGGCGATCGAATCCGCAGCCGAGCTTCCGCCCTATAAGGAAAAAGCTCTGTCCTGGGCGCCGGACATCGCCGGTTTTGATCCAGGCCCCATCGGGGCGTTCATGGGCTACGACTTTCACCTGGGCGAGAACGGGCCTCAGCTGATCGAAATCAACACCAACGCCGGCGGCGCATTTCTGAACACGGTATTGGCCCGGGCTCAACACCGATGCTGTGACCCGTCCCAGCAGACCGCTGGCACCAACCGTGCATTGGATGGGTTCGAGGACGCGGTGTTTGCCATGTTCCAGCAGGAGTGGGAACGGCAAGGTGGCGACTCGACGCCCGGTTGGCTGGCCATTGTGGACGATGCCCCAGAATCCCAGTTTATGTTCCCGGAATTCCAACTGGCCCAGCAGTTATTCCAGGCCAGAGGCATAGAGACCTTGATCCTCGACCCATCGGAGCTTGAGTATGTTGATGGTGCCCTGAGCGCCCACGGCAAGCCTATTGACATGGTGTACAACCGCCTGGTGGATTTTGCCTTGGAGGCCCCGGCTCTTGGGGCGCTGAGGCGCGCCTACCTCGACGGCGCGGCGGTCGTCACGCCCAATCCACGCGCCCATGCGCTGATGGCCGACAAACGGAACCTGATCCTGCTATCTGATGCCCAAACCCTGCGCGACTGGGGCCTGAGTGAAACCGAGGCAGGATTTCTGGATAGAGCTGTACCGAAGACCCGGCTGGTTTCAGCAAGTGATGAGGCGGAGTTGTGGAGCAACCGGCGTAAACTGTTTTTCAAACCGGTAGCGGGCCATGGCAGCAAGGGCGTCTATCGGGGCGAAAAACTAACCCGCCGCGTTTTCGAAGAGATCCTGAAGGGTGATTACATCGCGCAGAACTTCGTTCCCGCCGGAGAACGCACCCTGAGAGTGGATGGCACGGTCACCACCAGAAAGGTCGATATCCGTTTGTACACCTATGCCGGGCAACATCTGCTTGCCGCTGCCCGTGTGTACCAGGGCCAGGCCACCAACTTTCGAACGCCGGGAGGTGGCTTTGCGCCCGTCTTTGAGGTGTGAAGGTGAGCCTCAATTGGAAACATTCAAAGGGATTAAGCCGTCAGCAAAAGTGCTCGGATCTCATAGATCCTGCATTCGGCCAACCTGACGAGCCAGTCTCATCGACTCATTTTCCTCCATCGCCAAAAGAGATTCGAACAGCTCTTTTGCTTCTGGAATTTCGGCTTTTCCAATCAGCGTTTTGTAGAGATCAATAATCTGATCATGAAAGTCGAACACTTCCCGGCAGATACCATCAAAATCAAGCTTCGCGTAAGGCTCGTCGCAGGTTCGATGAGTTTTGATCGGATTATGGGACAGGTAGTCGTACACCCGAGTTTCCAGTGCCTTCTTATCCCCTTGGTGCTCAAACTCGTTCACGATCCGCTCTATTTCCGATTCATGAGCTGCCAGATAATCCAAAAGCGCACGGGCCCGTTCTTCCTCGTGCTTTGTTGCGCAATGGGACAGACAGCTCGCCAGATGTGAGTGCAGATCGCGCGTCCAGTCGATCAGTTGTCCAAAAGTCTTTATATCCATATCTTTTTTCCTTTTTTCCTTTTTTCTTCTCCATAATATGACTGACATCAAATAGGTATCCCGTCGTCAAATGAGGAGTCCTATTTGCATTTCCAGTGTTCAGTTGGGCTATGCGCTCGCCTGGCTAATTCGCTAATCCATTGCAAACCGCAGGCACTGCAGCAAATCGACGCCTCTACCGGCTTCAGATCGATTCCACAACCTCAGAGAGCATATCCCTGACCTTCCCGGCAACCTGCTTGAGCTCGTCATTATCGATGGCGCTCATGGAAGCCAATGGATCCACTGCACTTACCTCAATGCCCTCCGAAACCTCACGAAGAATAACGTTGCAAGGCAGCATGGCACCCACGCGAGGCTCCACACCGATGGCTTCCCAGGCCATGCCAGGATTGCAGGCCCCGAGAATCCGATAGGCCAACATATCCTTGTCCAGCTTTTTCTTCATGGTGGCTTTGACATCAATTTCTGTCAGCACACCGAACCCGTGATCAGTGAGGGCCTGACGCGCTCTTCTGTCCACGTCCTCGAAATCGACATCTTTGATAACTCGATCGATCGTGTATGACATAGCTACCTCCAATGATTCAGAAGTTCATTGCTTTGACCCGAGTTTCACCACCCTCAAACGCAGCGCATTCACGATCACGCTGACCGAGGACAGCGACATGGCGGCCGCTGCAAAAATGGGCGACAGCAGTATCCCGAAAAACGGGTACAAAACCCCTGCCGCTATCGGAACACCGGCGGAGTTGTAAACGAAGGCGAAAAACAGGTTCTGACGGATATTGCGCATGGTCGCCAGAGACAAACGGCGCGCCTCGACAATGCCCATCAGGTCGCCGCGTAGCAGCGTAATGCCGGCGCTTTCGATGGCGACATCGGTCCCGGTGCCCATGGCCACACCGACATCCGCCGTTGCCAGTGCAGGCGCATCGTTTACGCCGTCACCCGCCATCACGACAACACGGCCTTCGTCTTTCAGGCGCTGGACGATCTTGCCCTTATCTTCCGGCAGGACTTCCGCTTCCACTTCGTCGATATGCAGTTTTCGGGCAACTGCTTCAGCTGAAGTGCGGTTATCGCCGGTCAGCATGACCACCCGGATGCCGTCTTTTTGCAGCGCGGAAATAGCGGCTTCGGTGGTTTCCTTGACCGGATCGGCAATCGCCAGCAACCCTGCGACGTTTCCGTCGACAGCAGCAAAAATCACGGTAGCACCATCTTTTCGGAGCTGGTCGGCGTCGCCGTCAAATCGCGTGGTGTCGACATTTTCCGACTCCATGAGAAGGCGGTTACCAAGTAGCACCCGCTTGCCGTCTATTCGACCGGTAACCCCTTTACCATTCGGAGAGTCAAAGTCTTCCGCATCCGGAAGCTTCAGGTCCATGCCCTTGGCTTTATCGAGTATGGCGTGAGCCAGTGGGTGCTCACTGCCTTTCTCCAGGCCGCCTGCATAACGCATGAGACTACTGTCATCGAACCCGTTGGCCGCGACAAGCCGGGTGACTTGCGGCTTGCCCTCTGTCAGCGTGCCGGTTTTATCCACCACCACGGTGTCCACCTTCTCCATACGCTCCAAGGCTTCCGCATCGCGAATCAGAACGCCACTTTGAGCACCGCGTCCGACACCCACCATGATGGACATGGGCGTCGCCAAGCCAAGTGCGCAAGGGCAGGCAATGATCAGAACACTGACCGCTGCAATCAGCCCGAACGCCATAGGCGGCGTGGGCCCGAAGAATGACCAGGCTATAAAGGCGATAATGGCGATCACGATCACCGCAGGCACAAAATAACCCGCCACCTTGTCGGCCAGGCCCTGAATGGGCGCGCGGCTGCGCTGGGCGCTCGCCACCATCTGCACAATCTGGGACAGCATGGTGTCACGGCCAACCTTGTCGGCCCGCATGATAAAGCTGCCCTGCTGGTTGATACTGCCGCCGATCACCTGGTCGCCGGATTTTTTGCTGACTGCCAAAGGCTCACCGGTCACCATGGATTCATCCACGTTGGAGCTGCCTTCAAGCACCTCGCCGTCCAACGGCACCTTGTCTCCCGGACGTACCCGCAAGCGGTCACCGACCTTGACCTGATCAAGCGACACATCGGATTCGCTGCCATCGTCGTCCAGTTTTCTGGCCGTCGCCGGTGCCAGATCCAGCAGGGCCTTGATGGCACCAGAGGTTTTCTCTCTGGCGCGCAATTCCAGCACCTGCCCCAGCAGCACCAGCACCACGATGACAGCAGCCGCCTCGAAGTAGACGGCGACCGACCCGTCTTCCTGCCGGAAGGCGCCTGGGAAGATCTGCGGCGCCAGGGTCGCCACCAGGCTGTAGATCAGCGCGACGCCGGTACCAATGGCAATGAGCGTAAACATGTTCAAGTTACGGCTAACCACGGATTTCCAACCCCGGACGAAGAAGGGCCAACCGCACCAGAGCACCACAGGCGTTGCCAGCACCAGTTGAATCCAGTTGGACATCTGCGGGGCTATAATGTGATCGAGTCCGGTGAGGTGCCCACCCATCTCCAGTACCAGTACAGGCAGGGCCAGCACCAGGCCGATCCAGAATCGGCGGGTCATGTCTTTGAGTTCTTCCGAAGGCCCGTCGTCCAGGCTTACCTGCTCGGGCTCTAGGGCCATGCCGCAGATTGGGCAGTCCCCTGGCCCTTGCTGCCGAATCTCGGGGTGCATGGGACAGGTATACATAGTGCCCGGCGCTACCGGCTCTTGCTGTTTCTTTTCCCAATCGAGGTACTGCTCAGGGTCCTCGTCGAATTTGGACTGGCAACGCGACGAGCAGAAGTACCAGGTTTTACCGCCATGCTGGCTGCGGTGTTCCGCGGTATGCGGATCGACTGCCATGCCGCAAACCGGATCCTTGGCGGTGTGCCCGCCAGGTTCTTTATCGGCGTGGTGATCGTGGTCATGGGCGTGATGGTGCTCAGCCATTCTGATCTCCTGTTTTATCGGCGGGCCAGTCTGCAAATGCAATGAAATACAGCAGAACCAGATTGACGATAGGGATCAGTATCAGTACACCCATCCACCCCGGATACCCCGTGCGCTGGCAAATACGCCAGGCCGGAATGACGACCACAATGGCAATCACCAGCATCCACAGCCAGTGGCCTGCCCACATGGTGTTCCCGAACATGTTATCTCCCATCATGGCAATAGCCTCTCTTCCTGATTCTGGTTAATGGTGACGATGCGCGTGACTCTCTTCCTGTTTCGCTTGCGCGGATTCCGGCGATCTTTTCAGGAAAATCTGCTCGGAGACTGCAAGCACAATCATGGTGACCACTGCCACGCCGATGACGAACGGGTCCGTATTCAGTTTTACCCAGACAAAGCCGCCCAGAGCCAAAAGATCCAACAAGATGGCTGTAGTTGGCACCCAGGTGTTGGCCTTGATGTCTTTGCGAAGATAGCGCAGTACACCCCAGTGAATGGCAATGTCCATAATCAGGTAAAACACGATACCCAGCGCGGCAATTCGTGACAGATCAAAGAAGGCGGTGAGGATCAGCCCCAGGACAACGGTATACACCAGTGTGTGTTTCTGGATGCTGCCGGGCATGCCAAAATGCCGATGTGGTACGAGCTTCATCTCCGTCAGCATCGCCAGCATGCGGGATACCGCGAAGACGCTGGCGAGAATACCGCCCGCCGTGGCCATCATGGCAATAGCGACAGTAAACCAGACACCGTAATCGCCGAGAGCGGGACGCGCAGCAGCAGCGAGGGAGTAATCCTGCGTTTCGATAATTTCAGCCAGTGACAGGTTGCTGGCGACCGCGAAGCCCACCAGCGTGTAGATCACCACGCAGGCGGCAATGGAAATCACGATGGCGCGCCCGACGTTTCGCTTTGGGTCTATTACTTCCGAACCACTGTTGGTGATGGTCGTAAAGCCTTTGAACGCCAGAATCCCCAGTGCGGTTGCGCCCAGGAAGTTGCCCAGCGCTCCGGCTTCACCGGGCTCCGAAAAATCAACCGAGACTGAGTCGGCAATCCAGATCCCGACCAGACCGAAAATCAGTATGCCGCCGATTTTCAGGATCCCGATAAAGGAAGCCACCCCCTGAATCATCCGATTGCCGAGCAGGTTGATCACGAAAGCCACGAGGATTAATGCCACCCCCAGAATGGGCACCATACGGCCGCTTTCGTCCCCTCCGAATAGTTGCATGGTGTAAGAGCCAAAGGTGCGGGCCAGGAAGCTCTGGGCGATCACCATGGAAAAGTACATCAACAGGGCGTTGAAAGCCGTTGGCAGCCGGTTTCCGTAAGCCTTGTGCAGGTACATGCCGATACCGCCGGCGGACGGGTAGGCATTGGAGATCTTGATGTAGGAATAGGCGCTGAAGCTGACAATCACCGCCGCCGCGAGAAAGGCCAGCGGGAAAAGGACACCGGTCATCTGGGCCATCTGCCCGGTAAGTGCAAAAATACCGGCGCCAATCATGACGCCGGTACCCAGCATGACTGTCCCTGGTAAAGTGAGACTGCCCTCCTGGTAGCGGGTAGTTCGATCTTCCTCCCTGTTCATTCAACCTCCTGTTATTTTTT
>NZ_CAXPXK010000079.1:0-15466 GCF_964221125.1 Alloalcanivorax sp. | reverse complement strand
TCTATAAATCGGCCCAACCAACAGGCCGGATAGACGTACGCAGTTTAATCTCCCTTGCTCACTGAGCCATCGCAGACAAGCAACACTTGCAAGAGGTGTACATAGATGTACTCGTGGCGTGTCCTGGATGGGCACACCCGATCCCGGGGCGGGCTTTCTGGAGAGAAAAGTCTCTGGAATCCTGCCGGCCGGTTACACCGGCCTTTCGCGGGCAGGGCCCGCTCCCACAAGGGCCTGACACAGACACGCGTCCCCTCTGGAGGGAACCACATGCGCTAGAAGGAAGCGGGATCGATGGCGTCGAAGTCGGTAACCCTGGGGTGGGCACCGTCGGGCAGGGCGTTGTCCCGATCCAGCAGCACGGTGCGCAGGCCGGCCTCGCGGGCGGCGTCGAGTTCGGCTTCCACGTCGGAGAGAAACAGAATCTCGTGGCCGGGCAGGCCGATGGCGTCGCTGATGCGCCGGTAGCTGGCGGCTTCTTTCTTGCCGCCGCTGGTGGTGTCGAAGTAACCCTGGAACAGCGGCGTCAGGTCGCCGGCTTCCGAGTAGCCGAAGAACAGCTTCTGGGCGGCCACCGAACCGGAGGAGTAGACGTACAGCGAGAAGCCTTGGTGGTGCCAGTCGCGCAGCCGCCGGGCGGCGTCCGGATAAAGGTGCGCCTGGTAATCGCCGTTGCGGTAGCCGCTTTCCCAGATCATGCCCTGCAGCGCTTTCAGCGGCGTGGCTTTGCGGTCTTCATCAATCCAGGCGCGCATCAGCGCGGCGGCCTGTTCCGGCGTGGCCAGGTTTTCACCGCTGTCGCGCCGCGCCGCCGCCACCTGTTCCACCACCGCCGGGTCGTCCCAGTGGCGCGCCAGAAAGTCGCCCATCTGTTCGGCGGCGTAGGGGAACAGCACTTCCTTGACGAAGCGGATGCTGCTGGTGGTGCCTTCGATGTCGGTGAGAATGGCGCGGATCATCAATTCTCCAGACGATTAAAACGCTGGGCGATGTCGCTGCCGGTGAAGTTGGCGACCCAGCCCTCCGGGTTATTGAACAAGCGGATGGCGGTGAAGTTGGGGTTGGGCCCCATATCGAACCAGTGCGGGGTGTTGGCCGGCACCGAGATCAGGTCGCCCTTGGTGCACAGCACTTCGTAGATGCGCTCGCCGATGTGCAGGCTGAACAGGCCCTGGCCGTCGACGAAGAACCGCACTTCGTCTTCGCTGTGGCTGTGTTCCTCAAGGAATTTTTCCCGCGCCGCCTGTTTCTGCGGGTGCTCCGGGGTCATGCTGACCACGTCCACGCTCTGGTAGCCTTCCTCGTCGATCAGCCGGTCGATTTCCCGGCGATAGACGTCCAGCACTTCTTCCTGGCTGGGCTGCTCGGTGAGCGCGCCGACGGCCTGCCATTGTTCGTAGCGAATGCCCACCTTGGCCAGTTCCTCGGCCATGGCCAGCTTGTCGTTGATGATCTGTTCGGGTTGCTCGGGATGCCCGTCGCGAAACACTTTCAAATTACTCATGGGGTTTTCCTCCTCAGGGGGCTGCCGCCGATCAGCCCAGGCGGCGCCGGTCCAGTTCCACGGCCAGCAGGGTTTCCAGCGCTTCCAGCTGGCGATAGCAGGCGCCGATGTCCGCCGCCCAGGTGTACAGGCCGTGGCCGCGGATCAGGTAGGCGTGGCCGGCGTCGCCGGCGTCCATGGCCCGGTCCACCTCGGCCGCCAGCGCGGCGATGTCCTGGCTGTTTTCAAACACCGGAATGGTAAGCCGCGTGTCATGGGTTTGCACGCCGTCCAGGGCCTTGAGCAGCTCGTAGCCTTCCAGGGTGATGTGGTCGGCGGGCCAGTGCATGGTGAGCACCGTGGAGGCGTGGCTGTGGGTGTGCAGCACCGCGCCGCAGTCTGGCAGCCGGCGGTAGAGCTGGGTGTGCAGCAGGGTCTCGGCGGAGGGCTTGCCGTCGCCGACGGCGGCGCCTTCCATGTCCACCACCATGATGTCGGTCTCTTCCAGCAGGCCTTTGTCGCGGCCGGAACGGGTGATCGCCGCGTGGTCCTCGTTGAGGCGCAGCGAATAATTGCTGCTGGTGGCCGGCGACCAGCCCTGGCCGTAGATGCGGCGGCCGGTGGCGGCCAGGGCGCGGGCCGCTTCCCGGTAGGCGCTGGTGGAGTAGGGGCGGTGACTCATCAGGACCTCCGGTTCAGGCGCGACAGATGCTCGGCGACGCTGGCCGCGTCCGGCGAGCGCACCACGCCGCTTTCGGTGACGATGGCGGTGATCAACGAGGCCGGCGTCACGTCGAACGCCGGGTTGTAGACCGGGCACTGTTCCGGTGCCAGAGGCTGGCCGCCCACCCGGCGCACTTCGTCGGCGGCGCGCTCCTCGATGACGATACCGCTGCCGTCGGTCATGGCCGGGTCCAGGGTGGAATCCGGCGCCGCGACGATGAACGGCAGACCGTGGTGACGGGCCAGCACGGCGAGCCCATAGGTGCCGATCTTGTTGGCGGTGTCGCCGTTGGCGGCGATGCGGTCCGCGCCCACCACCACCGCATCGACCCGGCCCGCCGCCATCAACATGCCGGCGGCGCTGTCCGCCACCAGGGTGACGGGAATGTTTTCCTGCATCAGCTCCCAGGTGGTGAGCCGGGCGCCCTGCAGCCAGGGGCGGGTCTCGCCGGCGATCACCTCGCGCAGATGGCCGCCGCGCCAGGCGGAGCGGATGATGCCCAGGGCGGTGCCGTGGCCGCCGGTGGCCAGCGCGCCGGTGTTGCAGTGGGTATAGACGCGGGCGTCGTGGGGCAGCAGGGCGGCGCCCAGTTCGCCCAGGCGCAGATTGGCGGCCTGGTCGTCCTGGTGAATGCTCTCCGCTTCGCGGGCCAGGCGGCGGCCCAGGGCCTCGCCTTCCAGGTCGGCGCCGAGCCGCTGCAGGCGCTCCAGGGCCCAGAACAGATTGACCGCGGTGGGGCGGCTGGCGGCCAGGGTCTCCAGCGCCGGGCGCAGTGTTTCCAGGGACGCGCGCCGGCCCAGGCCCAGGGCTTCCAGCGCCAGGCCGTAGGCGGCGGTGATGCCGATCGCCGGGGCGCCGCGTACCGCCATGTCGCGGATCGCGCCGGCGGCGCCGGCGGCGTCGTGGATCGCCAGCCACTCGGTGCGTGACGGCAGATGGCGTTGATCCAGCAGCAGCAAATGATCGTCGAGCCAGCGGATGGCGGGACTATCAATGGGCATTCAGGGCCTCTCGGTGTCGCGGGGTGGGTTGAGCTCGGGCTTGTGGTAGCGGCGGCGAATCCAGTTGGCCGCGCGCAGCACCCTCGGGCGGCGCATGATAGCGCGTTCCATGCGGTATTTCCCCGGAAAAGTGCTGACCATCAGCGCGATCAGAATGGTCAGAATGCCCTGGCCGGGCAGCACCAGCATCAGGATGCCGGCGGCCAGCAGCACCAGCGCCAGGGCGTTGCGCACCAGCCAGAGGCACCAGCCCAGCGGGCCCCGGTAATGGAGCGGCCGGCTGGGGGTGTTGAAGTAATCCTGGGGCATGCGCACCAGCAGCCAGGGAATCGCCAGCATCGACGCCACGGCCATCACCACGCCGGTGACGGTGAGAATCGGCAGCAGGGGCTGGAGCTGTTCGAGCAGGGGTTGCCAGTCGCGCTGGAGGTTCAGATCCAAAGGCGTTGTTTCTCCGTGGGCGGCGTTGCGGTGGTGTTCATGGGTTGCTGATGCCACGTGCCGTACAATGGTGGCTTGTAGGTCGCAAATCAATCGCTTTAAGGATGCACCGGCATGGCTTGGAAGTTGGTACTCGTGGCCCTGATGGGGCTCGCCATAGGCGCGCTGCTGGGGATGTTGATCCTGCGGGCTTCGCGCAAACGTGAAGAGCGGCGCCGGCAGGCCGCCCGGCATCTCGACGTGCTGGAGAACCTGAGCATTCTCTGCCGCGCCCTGCTGCAGGAACAAGTGGACAGCGCCGAGGCCAGCATCCGCATCAGCGTGCTGCTGGACTGCCTGCCCCAGGGCATTGAGCCGAAAGTGGATCTGGCGGCGATCCACCGTCTGGCGGAAGACTGTGGTCACTTCACCCGCGGCGAGCAGCGCCGCGAGCTGGCGCCGGCGGAGCGCAACCGTCAGGACGTGGCGCGGCTGCGCCTGGAGGAAGAGCAGGGCGCGGCGGTGCGTGCCGCCGCCGAGCGCCTGGCCGGCGTGCTGGACGCCTGGCGTGCACGGGTCGCCGTCTGATCCGCTTCGACTGACCCCACAGACAAGGCCCGCAGTCGCGAAGGCGGACGTTTCCGGCGCGGGCTTGAATTATCATCCGCGGCTTCTGAATCGCAGTAAGCCGAGCCGATAATTATGAGCCAACCCACCCTTTACGTGGCCTTTCCGGCCTCCGACGAGTTGCGCGACCGGATCGACGCCTTCCTGGAAATTACCCGCGAAGAACCGGACAGCAACCATGTGCAGGAACTGGAAGCGATCATGGATCCCTTCCTCGACGAAGTGCTGCACACCTACTTCACCGGGCCCATCGACGCGGTCAACGCCAAGGGCACCGCGGTGAACGTGATCCTTGGTGCCATGAAGGTCATCAGTAAAGCCGCCCACGGCCTGGCCGGGCGCCTGATGCGCAAGACCAGCGTTGAAGAGCAGCGCGCGCTGGCCGAGCACTTCCGCAACCTGCGGCTGGAGAAGGACGGTCAGGTCTACATCGGTTACCCGCTGTCGCCGGCGCTGGCCGAGCGTGCCTCGCTGGTGTTCCAGGAATTCGCCGACGGCAACGGCCAGATGCCGCGCCTGGTGGAAGTGATGGACGGCATCAGCGCCGGCGCCATCGAGAACTATCTCGACAAAACCGTGGGCAATCTGGAGCTGGGCCGTATCAATCGCGGGCTGGTGTCCGGTGCCCGCGCCACCATCAAGAAGGCGTCCGCGTCCTCGGTGGAGAAGGGCATTCCGGCGATGGAAAAATCCCACCAGAAACCGGTGGTGGCGTATTTCGAGTCGCTGCTGCTGCAGCCGTAACCCGTTCAGCCGGCGTGAAGCGAAGCGGCCCGGGTGGTGATGCCCGGGCCGCTTTGCGTTCAGCTTGAGGGGGTGGCGCCGCCGGAGTCTCCGGAGCTCGCCGCCTTCTTGGCGGGCGCCTTGCGGGCCGCCTTCTTCTTGGCCGGGGCTTTCTTCACCGCGCTCTTCTTGGCGGCGCTCTTTTTCGCGGTGCTTTTCTTGGCCGCGGCTTTCTTGGCGGGGCTCTTTTTAGCCGCGCTTTTCTTGGCGGCGGCTTTCTTGGCCGGTGCCTTGCGGGCGGAAGGGCTGACCCGCTTCTCGATGTCCTTGGCGCGCTTCTCCAGATCCTTCTGGTACTGGTTGATCACCTTGGCCAGGCTGTTGGCCTGTTTGGCGGTGGCCTTGAGCACCTTCACTTCGGTTTCCAGAAAGCGCTTGCGGGCTTCGGAGTCGTCCACCCGTTTGCGGGCGTCGTCCACGGCCTTGCGGGCGCGGTCGAGCTGGCGCTGCACCGTGGCGTTGGCTTTGTCCCGGTACTCGTTCTGCAGCTTCTCCAGCCGGTTGAGGCTGTCGCGGCGGCGCTTCATTTCTTCGCTGACCCGTTGGCGGGCTTTCTCGAGCTGGGATTCCAGCTGGGCGATTTGCTTGTCGCGTTCATTGTCGAAGCGCTCGGCGAGTTTGCGAATCTGCGCCTGCAGTTCGTCGAGACGATCTCTTACCTTATTAACGGCCATGGATGACTCCCTTTCCCCGTGCTGATGTGATCCGCAAAGCGGATGTTTAGAGCTCCAGGAAACTGTATGTCACATTTTTAAGCTGGACAACCGCCAAGGGGGTTGGCTTTGCAGGCTTTCTGGTCAATTCCTGTAACACGGTGGTCGTGTTGTGGTTTTATCGGACAGCGGTGATACTGCGCCCAATTGAATGACGGTGGAAAAAGGTGGGCTATGCCGGCGTCCTTTGACGGAAAATTGGTGGTGGCGATCAGCTCCCGGGCCCTGTTCGATCTCAGCGACAGCCACCGGGTGTTCGAGAAGGAAGGCCTGGACGCCTACCAGGATTATCAGATCGCCCATGAGGACGACGTGCTGCCACCGGGCGACGCCTTCCCTCTGGTGACCAAGCTGCTGGCGATCAACGAGCTGGAAGAGGGCGCCGGCCGGGTGGAGGTGATCCTGTTGTCGCGCAACAGCTCCGACACCGGCCTGCGCGTGTTCAATTCCATCGAGCATTACGGACTGCCGATCACCCGGGCGGCGTTCGCCGGCGGCGAAAGCCCGCACCGCTATGTGTCCGCGTTCGGCGCCCATCTGTTCCTGTCCACCGATCCCGAGGATGTGCGCCAGGTTCTGGATGCCGGCTACGCCGCCGCCACCATTCTTTCCGGCGCCGGGCTGCAGCATAAGGACGACCTGCTGCGCATTGCCTTCGACGGCGACGCGGTATTGTTCTCCGACGAGTCCGAGCAGGTGTTCCAGAGCAGCGGGCTGGAAGCCTTCACCGCCAGCGAAAAGCAGGCCGCCCGGCAGCCGCTCAGCGACGGTCCGTTCAAGGCGTTTCTGGAAGCCCTGCATCAGATTCAGCGGGAGTTTTCCCCGCAACGCTGCCCGATTCGCACCGCGCTGGTCACCGCCCGCTCGGCGCCGGCCCATGAACGGGTGGTGCGCACCCTGCGCGGCTGGGGCATCCGCCTGGACGAAAGCCTGTTCCTGGGCGGGCTGCCCAAAGGGCCCTTCTTGAAGGCGTTCGGCGCGGACGTGTTCTTCGACGATCAGCAGGGCCATTGCGAATCGGCTCGGGAACATGTGGCCGCCGGCCATGTGCCCCACGGCATTTCCAACCCGCGCCCGGAAGACGCCTGACGCGCCCGCCGGCTTCCCGTTGCCAGCGTCTTTGCTTGCCTCTATGCTTGGAATGCATAATTTCGGCTATTCTTATAACTCCGCGTAAACGGCGGGTGTCGCCGGCAAGGAGCATTCGATGAAGCTGCAGCAGCTACGCTACATCTGGGAAGTGGCGCGCCATGACCTCAACGTATCCGCCACCGCCCAGGCGTTGTATACGTCGCAGCCGGGCATCAGCAAGCAGATCCGCATGCTGGAGGATGAACTGGGCGTGGAAGTGTTCGCCCGCAGCGGCAAACACCTGACCCATGTGACGCCCGCCGGCGAGGCGATCCTGCGTATCGCCGGGGAAATCCTGCAGCAGACCGAATCGATCAAGCGGGTGGCCCAGGAGTTCCGCGACGAAACCAAGGGCGATCTGAGCATCGCCACCACCCACACCCAGGCGCGCTACGCGCTGCCGCCGGTGATCCAGCAGTTCACCAAGCGTTTTCCGGATGTGTCCCTGCACATGAACCAGGGCACGCCCATGCAGATCGCCGAGATGGCCGCCGACGGCAGCGTCGATTTCGCCATCGCCACCGAGGCGCTGGACCTGTTCTCCGACCTGGTGATGATGCCCTGTTACCGCTGGAACCGGACCGTGGTGGTGCCCGAGGGGCACCCGCTCACCGAAGTCAAACCGCTCACCCTGGAAGCCCTGGCGGACTACCCGCTGGTCACCTATGTGTTCGGTTTCACCGGGCGCAGCAAGCTCGACGACGCCTTCGCGCGCAAAGGGCTGGAGCCGCGGGTGGTGTTCACCGCCGCCGACGCGGACGTGATCAAAACCTATGTGCGCCTGGGCATGGGCGTGGGCATCGTCGCCCACATGGCGGTGGACCCGGTGCAGGACAAAGGCCTGGTGAATCTGGACGCCGGCCATCTGTTCGAACCCAGCACCACCCGCATCGGCTTCCGCAAGGGCACCTTCCTGCGCGGCTTTATGTACGAATTCCTGCAAACCTTCGCCCCCCATCTCACCCGCGAGCGGGTGGACGCGGCGGTCCGCGCCAGCACCCGCGAAGAGCGGGAAGTGCTGTTCGCCGACCTGGACCTGCCGGTGCGCTGACGCGCCCGGCGGCGGCCCCTGGCCGTTGCAAAGCGCCGGGCGCGCGGCTACATTGTGCCCGCCTTCAACGACCTAGGGGATCATCGTGGAATTGCTTTGTCTCGATTTGGAAGGGGTGCTGATTCCGGAAATCTGGATCAACTTCGCCGAGCGCACCGGTATCGACGAGCTGCGCGCCACCACCCGGGACATTCCCGACTACGACGAGCTGATGAAAATGCGGCTCGGCATCCTCGACCAGCACGGCTACGGCCTGCCGGACATCCAGAAGGTGATCGACACCCTGGACCCGCTGGACGGCGCGGTGGAATTCGTCGAGTGGGCCCGCGAGCATTTCCAGCTGATCATCCTCTCGGACACCTTCTATGAGTTCGCCCGCCCGCTGATGCGCAAGCTCGGCTCGCCGACCCTGCTGTGCCATCGCCTGGCGGTGGACGACAACGGCCGCATCACCGACTACATCCTGCGCCAGAAAGACCCCAAGCGCGCCTCGGTGAAAGCCCTGCACACCCTCAACTACCGCATCATCGCCGCCGGCGACTCCTACAACGACACCACCATGCTCAGCGAAGCGGACCAGGGCATCCTGTTCCACGCCCCCGACAACGTCATCGCCGAATTCCCCCAATTCCCCTCTGTACAAAGCTACGACGCTTTGAAAGGCGAGATCATTAAAGCGAGCGAAAGGGATATTCCGCTTAGCTAGAGGCTTCGTTGAGAGCAGTTAATAGTTAACAGTGAACAGTTAATAGCGCGCGGTCAGGGTGGTAGCGGCATCGAAGGCCGTGCCCGCGCACATTGCGTTTGAGCAACTCCTGTCTTGCTAGATCGCAAACCTCGCAGCCGCGCACTGTTTTCCGCTGTTAACTATTCACTGTTAACTGTTAACTGATCCCATCAGTTTTCGGACCTTAAACCAGCTCTCCGCGTATTCGTCGTCCGGATCGGAGTCGTAGACAATGCCACCACCGCCGTGGCAGTGGAGGCGGTCGCCGTCGGTTTGCAGGGTGCGGATCAGGATGTTGCTGTCGAAGCGGCCCTGGTCGTCCTGCCAGAACAGGCTGCCGCAGTAGGCGCCGCGGGGGGCGGGTTCCAGTTCCTGGATGATCTGCATGGCGCGCTTCTTGGGGGCGCCGGTGATGCTGCCGCCGGGGAAGGCGCTGATCAGGGCGGCGAGCGGGGCGACGCCGTCGCGCAGCCGGCCGCGCACGGTGGAGACCAGGTGCTGCACGTTGCTGAAGCGGCGCAGTTCGAACAGCGGGTCCGCCTTAATGGAGCCGGCCTCGCAGAAGCGGCCCAGGTCGTTGCGCAGCAGGTCCACGATCATCAGGTTTTCGGCGCGGTCCTTGGGGTGGCGGAGCAGGGCGCGGCCCAGGGCCCGGTCTTCCACCTCGGTGGCGCCGCGGGGCCGGGAGCCCTTGATCGGCTCGGTCACCACGTCCCGCCCCTGAATACTCAGAAAGCGCTCCGGCGACACGCCGAACACCGCATCCTCCTCGTCCCGGAAGAAGCAGGCGTGGGGCGCCGGGTGCGCCGCCACCAAACGCTGGAAGCCGCCCAGGGCGTCGCCGTCCCAGCGCGCTTCGAAGCGTTGCGCGTAGTTGACCTGGTAGCAGTCGCCGGCGCGCAGGTAGTGCTGAATGCGCGCCAGCGCCTGAAGGTAGTCGGCGGCGCTTTGCTGGGCTTCGAACTCGCGGCGCAGCTGAAAGGGCGCGCGCTGTTCCGGCATCGGGCCGGGCGGGTGATCGAACAGGTGCACGGTGATGCCCGTGCGCTTCCCGGCCACCGGCAGCCCGTGCAGCAGGGCGCCGGTTTCGTAGGGCACCAGGCCGCAGGCGAACCGGCAGCCTTCGGCGAGGGCCTGCTCGACGCGCGCGGGCAGGGCTTCGATGTCCGCCGCGCTGTCGGCGCGCAGCGTCAGCGCCGGCGGCCCCAGGGCCTGGAGCTCGCCGTTTCGAGTCACCACAACTTGCACAGGTTGCACGCTTTCGACCCTGAATTCTCTGAGCGATGGCGGCGGGGCGGGCGCCCGGCCGCGGGGAGCGCGTAGTGTAGCGCCCGTGGCGGCGGCCCGCGAGCCGGCGCCATTGTCGACAATAACCATTGAAAGGTCGGGGCGGTGCGGGTAGAGTGCCCGCCACTTGGAAAAATTGTCGACAATGGCCGCCGCCGAACGGTGACCCGGCCTACCGGAATGAGCGCCCCCATGAACGAAGTCCTGGTAGACAGCTCGCGCACCCTGGCGGATCGGGTCTTCAGCCGGCTCCAGGACGATATCGTGCGCGGCGTGATCGCCCCGGGCAGCAAGGTCAGCGAAACCGACCTGGCCGGCCGCTACGGGGTCAGCCGGGGGCCGCTGCGCGAGGCGATCCGCCGCCTGGAATCGCGCAAGCTGCTGGAGCGCGAGGTGCACGTCGGCACCCGCGTGGCGTCTCTCAGCTTCGACGACCTGATCGAAATCTACCATGTGCGCGAGGCCCTGGAAGGGCTGGCCGCCGGCCTCGCCGCCCGGCTGATGACCGCCGAGGAGGTGGCCGGCCTCACCGAGCTGCTCGGCCAGCACGAGCAGCAGCAGGACCTGCGCCACGACACCGCCTATTTTCAACGCGAGGGCGACCTGGATTTTCATTACCGCATCATCCAGGGCAGCCACAATCGCACGCTGATCCGCATGCTGATCGGCGAGCTCTACCACCTGGTGCGCATGTACCGGTACCAATTCAGCACCGTGGCCAACCGGCCGCAAAAAGCCCTGCACGAGCACCGCCGCATTGTCGAAGCCATCGAGGCGCGCGACGCCGAAATGGCCGAGCTGCTGATGCGCCGGCACATCAGCCGGGCACGGGAAAACATCGAACAGCAGGCCCAGCAAAGGAGTCCACAATGACCCAGTCGAACAGTGCCGGCGCCCGTTTCCGGCGCGCCCTGGCCGAGGAACAGCCCCTGCAGATCATGGGCACGATTAACGCCTACACGGCGATGATGGCCGAGCAGGTCGGCTACCGCGCCATCTACCTGTCCGGCGGCGGCGTGGCCAACGCCTCTTACGGGCTGCCGGACCTGGGCATGACCACCATGAACGATGTGCTCGAGGACGTGCGCCGCATCAGCGCCGCCACCGACGTGCCGTTGCTGGTGGACATCGACACCGGCTGGGGCGGCGCTTTCAACATCGGCCGCACGGTGAAGGAAATGATCCGCGCCGGCGCCGGCGCCGTGCACCTGGAAGACCAGGTGGCGCAGAAGCGCTGCGGCCACCGCCCCAATAAGGAAATCGTTTCCAAGGCGGAGATGGTGGACCGCATCAAGGCCGCCGCCGACGCCCGCACCGACCAGGACTTCTTTATTATCGCGCGCACCGACGCGTTCCAGAAAGAGGGCCTGGACGCGGCGGTCGATCGCGCCCGCGCCTGCCTGGAAGCGGGCGCCGACGGCATCTTCGCCGAGGCGGTGCACACCCTGGAAGACTACAAGGCGTTCGCCGAGGGCCTCGGCGGCGCGCCGCTGCTGGCCAACATCACCGAATTCGGCGCCACGCCGCTGTTTACCCGCGAGGAGCTCAGCGACGCCGGCGCCAGCATGATCCTTTATCCGCTGTCCGCGTTCCGCGCCATGAACCAGGCGGCGCTGAACGTGTACCGCACGATTCGCGAAGAGGGCACCCAGAAAAACGTGGTGGACACCATGCAGACGCGCATGGAACTGTACGACTTCCTGGGCTACCACGACTACGAACGCAAGCTTGACGAACTGTTCGCCCAGCAACGCGGCGAATAAATCAACCCGCTGCCGGCCGGTGACGGCACCTGGTGCCCGGTCACGCCGGGCCGGCAGTGTTTCACTTCTTGAGCAGAGGAAAACGACGATGGCAGAGAAGAAAGTTGGCGGCGCCGGCCTGCGTGGCCAGGTAGCGGGCAAGACCGCGCTCTCCACGGTGGGCAAATCCGGCTCCGGCCTGACCTATCGCGGCTACGACGTGAAGGATCTGGCGGAGAACTGCCAGTTCGAAGAGGTGGCGTACCTGATCCTCAAGGGCGAGCTGCCCGACCAGAGCGAGCTGGACGCCTACAAAACCAAGCTGAAAGGCCTTCGCGGGCTGCCCCAGGCGCTCAAGGAAGTGCTCGAGCGGATCCCCAAGGACGCCCATCCCATGGATGTGATGCGCACCGGCTGCTCCATGCTCGGCAACCTGGAAACCGAAACCAGCTTCGACCAGCAGGACGACCAGGCCGACCGCATGCTGGCCGCGTTCCCGAGCATCATCTGCTACTGGTACCGGTTCAGCCACGACGGCGTGCGCGTGGACACCGAGACCGACGACGATTCCATCGGCGCCCACTTCCTGCACATGCTGCGCGGCGAGAAGCCCAACCAGCTGCATGAGACGGTGATGAACGTATCGCTGATCCTGTACGCGGAGCACGAATTCAACGCGTCCACCTTCACGGCCCGCGTCTGCGCGTCCACGCTCAGCGATATCCACAGCTGTGTCACCGGCGCCATCGGCAGCCTGCGCGGCCCGCTGCACGGCGGCGCCAACGAAGCGGCGATGGCCATGATCGAGAAGTTCAGCGACGCCGACGACGCCGAGAAAGGCATGCTCGGCATGCTCGAGCGCAAAGAGAAGATCATGGGCTTCGGCCACGCCATTTACACCGAGTCCGATCCGCGCAACGCGATCATCAAGCACTGGGCCGAGAAGCTGGCCGAGGACGTGGGCGACACCACCCTGTACCCGGTGTCGGTACGTTGCGAGGAAGTGATGTGGCGCGAGAAGAAGCTGTTCTGTAACGCCGACTTCTTCCACGCGTCCGCCTACCATTTCATGGGCATCCCCACCAAGCTGTTCACGCCCATCTTCGTGATGAGCCGCCTGACCGGCTGGGCCGCCCATGTGTTCGAGCAGCGCGCGGACAACCGCATTATCCGTCCCAGCGCCGACTACACCGGCCCGGAACTGCGCAAGGTCACGCCCATCGCCGAGCGATAAGGCACGCCTTGAACGAGAACGGACGGGCGTTCGCGTCGCCGAACGTCCGCCGTGCTCGCCCCGCACTCCCCATTTTCTACTCAGGTACTCCCAGGCATGAACACCGAATACCGCAAACGCCTTCCAGGCACGGATCTGGACTACTTCGATACCCGAGCCGCGGTGGACGCGATCCAGCCCGGCGCCTACGACACGCTGCCGTACACCTCCCGCATTCTCGCCGAGCAGCTGGTGCGCCGCTGCGAGCCGGCGGCGCTGACGGATGCCCTGAAACAGCTGATCGAGCGTAAGCGGGATCTGGATTTCCCCTGGTACCCGGCGCGCGTGGTGTGCCACGACATTCTCGGCCAGACCGCCCTGGTGGATCTGGCCGGCCTGCGTGACACCATCGCCGAGCAGGGCGGCGACCCGTCCAAGATCAACCCGGTGGTGCCCACCCAGCTGATCGTCGACCACTCCCTGGCGGTGGAACACCCGGGCTTCGAGGAGAACGCCTTCGAGAAGAACCGGGCGGTGGAAGACCGCCGCAACGAGGACCGCTTCCATTTTATCAACTGGACCAAGACCGCCTTTGATAACGTCGACGTGATCCCGCCGGGCAACGGCATCATGCACCAGATCAACCTGGAGAAGATGTCGCCGGTGGTGCAGGTACGCGAAGGCGTGGCCTACCCGGACACCTGCGTGGGCACCGACAGCCACACCCCCATGGTGGACGCGCTGGGCGTGATCTCCGTGGGGGTGGGCGGCCTGGAAGCGGAAAACGTGATGCTGGGCAACCCGTCCATGATGCGTCTGCCCGACATCGTCGGCGTGGAGCTCACCGGCAAGCTCAAGCCGGGCATCACCGGCACCGACCTGGTGCTGGCGATCACCGAGTTCCTGCGTAAGGAGCGGGTGGTCGGCGCCTATCTGGAGTTCTTCGGCGAAGGGGCGGACAGCCTGTCCGTGGGCGACCGCGCCACCATCGCCAACATGACCCCGGAATACGGCGCCACCGCCGGCATGTTCTTTATCGACGACAACACCCTGGATTACCTGAGACTGACCGGCCGCGAAGACGAGCAGGTGGCCCTGGTCGAGAAGTACGCCAAGGAGACCGGCCTGTGGGCGGACGCCCTCAAGGGCGCGGACTACGAGCGCGTGCTCCGGTTCGACCTGTCCTCGGTGGGCCGTAACCTGGCCGGCCCGTCCAACCCGCACGCGCTGCTGCCGGCGTCGGACCTGGCGGCGCGCGGCGTGGCCGGTGCCTGGGAAGAGAAAGAGGGCGAAATGCCCGACGGCGCGGTGATCATCGCCGCCATCACCTCCTGCACCAACACCAGCAACCCGCGCAACATGATCGCCGCCGGTCTGATCGCCCGTAACGCCAACCGGCTGGGCCTGATCCGCAAGCCCTGGGTGAAGTCGTCCCTGGCGCCGGGTTCCAAGACCGTGAAGATGTACCTGGAGGAAGCGGAACTGTTGCCGGAGCTGCAGCAGCTCGGCTTCGACGTGGTGGCGTTCGCCTGCACCACCTGCAACGGCATGAGCGGCGCCCTGGACCCGGAAATCCAGAAGGAAGTGATCGACCGGGATCTGTACGCCACCGCGGTGCTGTCCGGCAACCGTAACTTCGACGGCCGTATCCACCCCTACGCCAAGCAGGCGTTCCTGGCCTCGCCGCCGCTGGTGGTGGCCTACGCCATCGCCGGCACCATCCGTTTCGATATCGAGAAGGACGTGCTCGGCCATGACGCGGACGGCAAGCCGATCATGCTCAAGGACATCTGGCCGGACGACAGCGAGATCGACGCCATCGTTAAATCCAGCGTCAAGCCGGAGCAGTTCCGCCGCACCTACATTCCCATGTTCGAGAAGAAAGAGGGCGGCGCGAAGGCGGTGAGCCCGCTGTACGACTGGCGCCCGCAGTCCACCTACATCCGCCGTCCGCCGTACTGGGAAGGCACCATGGCGGAAGCCCGCGCGCTCAAGAACATGCGGCCGCTGGCGGTGTTGCCGGACAACATCACCACCGACCACCTGTCGCCGTCCAACGCCATCCTGCTGGACAGCGCCGCCGGCGCCTACCTGCACAAGATGGGCCTGCCGGAGGAGGACTTTAACTCCTACGCCACCCATCGCGGTGACCACCTCACCGCCCAACGGGCCACGCTCGCCAACCCGAAACTGTTCAATGAAATGGTGCGCGACGAAGACGGCAACGTGATCCAGGGCTCGCTGGCCCGGGTGGAGCCGGAAGGCGAAGTGATGCGCATGTGGGAAGCGATCGAAACCTACATGGAGCGCAAGCAGCCGCTGATCATCATCGCCGGCGCCGACTACGGCCAGGGTTCGTCCCGCGACTGGGCCGCCAAGGGCGTGGCGCTGGCCGGCGTGGAAGCGATCGTGGCGGAAGGCTTCGAGCGCATTCACCGCACCAACCTGATCGGCATGGGCGTGATGCCGCTGCAGTTCCAGGAGGGCACCACTCGCCACACCCTGGGCATCGACGGCACCGAGGTGTTCGACGTGGAAGGCGAGCCGTCGCCGCGCGCCGAGCT
>NZ_CAXPXK010000078.1:0-5059 GCF_964221125.1 Alloalcanivorax sp. | reverse complement strand
GGACTGGCCCGGGCGCCGCTTTTTGGCCCGACCGGGTCCATTGAGCCGGCGCGTGAAACCGGTATGCTGATGCGTTTGTCGGGTCAAGGAGAAGGCATGGGGCAGTCGCAGGGTGCGCAAGACGAATCGGCCACGGAGGTCCTGCCGGACCTGGGCCGTCTCGCGCTCACATGCTGGGATTACGCCTGGCCGCTGCGGCGCGAATACGGCCCCGGCGGCGGCGCCGTGGAGCGCGCCCTGGACGAAGCGGTGGAACGCGGCTTCAACGCCGTTCGCCTGGACCCCTATCCGCATCTGCTGGCCACGCCGGCCAACAGCGTCCACCTGGACCGCTGCGAAATCTTCGCCGAGCCGGACGCCCGTCGGGGCATCGGCGCCGGCGCCGAGACCGTGCAGATTCGCAAAGCGTTCCGGCGCCTGCTCAACGGTGCCGCCGACCGCGGCCTGAAGCTGTGGCTGAGCGGCTTTTTTATCGCCGACAGCCGCGCCCGCCGCTCGTTCGTGCGCCGCCCCGCCGACTTCATCGACGTCTGGGTGCAGACCCTGGAACTGGTGCGCGAATGGGGCCACCTGGATACCGTGGTGGCGGTGGATTTCTGCCACCATTTTCCGTTTCCGCCCTGGAGCCACGGCGTTATCCGCCGGGTGTTCGGCCAGCCGCCCCAGCGGTCCCTGCCGGAGCGTTGGCGCAGCGAGCAGGAGCAGGCGGTGGAGCAGTACCTGCTGGAAGTGCCGCGCGCCCTGCGTGCCCTGTTCCCCACCATCCATTTCGGGGTCAGCGCCGCCGCCGGCGAGACCGACCATCTGCGCCAACTGGACACCAGCGAGCTGGATTTCCTGGAACTGGGCCTGTGGCTGGACGACGATCCGCGCTACCGGCTGGCCACCGGCGCCGATCTGCCGGTGCCCGGGCTGCTCGACCGGCGCCTGGGCGCGCCGCTGCGGCGGGCGCTGATGGAAGCCACCGGTGAGCACTGGCGCGGCCGCCTTCAGCAGCAGCTACAGCGGCGGCTGGCGTTCACCCGCCTGCGGCGCCTGCAGCCGGTGCTCGGTGAAGGGTATCTCAATCCGCAGGCGACCCCGGAGCAGCTGCCCCGGGGCTGGGCCGGGTTCACCGAGGCGCTGGTGGGCCAGGCGGTGGCGGACGGCGTGGCGGTGATGACGCCCACCAGCCTGGCCCGGCCGCACAGCCCCTGGCTGTGGCGGGAAGCCGACTGGCTGGCGCACCTCAACCATCTGATTCTGACCGGCCCCGGCCGTTAGTCGTCGCCATTGCCGAGGGCGTTAAAGCGATAGCCGAAAATCCGCGCGAACTCGGCCGGGTCCTTGCTGCCCTGGCCCTCCGACTCCCCGGACACCGGCCCGGCCAGCCGCGACAGCCAGAAGCGCAGCGCCGCCACCGCCAACGCCAGCGCCAGCACGGATTCGTCCCACTCGCCGCCGCCGTCCCGGTAGCCGGCCAGCAAGGCGCCCTGCCGGCGCGGTACCGGGCGCCCGTCCGAGGCCACCGCCCAGTCGTTCAGCGCCACCGCCAGATCGTACTCGGGCCGTTCCAGACAGGCGTTGTAGAAATCCAGCACCCCGGTGAGCCGGCCCTCGGCGTTGAACAGCGCGTTGTCGCGGAACAGATCGCCGTGGATCAGGGTGCGGGTGGCGGGCACTTTCCGCCAGCGGCGCAGCACGGTATCGGCGCGGTGCTGGTCGTCTTCATTCAGGCGGCACAGGTGCTCGCCCAGGCTTTTCAGGCGCCGGCGCTCGTCGGGCAGCGCCTTTCCCGCTTCCGTCGGCTGGCGGTGCAGGGCGGCGAGCAGGGCGCCCACCTGCCGGCAGTGCTCGCTGCCCACCTCGAAACAGTGCTCGCCGGGCAGGCGCGGCACCAGCACCGCCGGCTTGCCGGCCACGTGGCGCAGCCGCTGGCCGTGGCGGTCCACCAGCGCCGCCGGCACCGGCAGGCCCGCCGCCGCCAGGGTCGCCAGCAACGCCAGATAGGGCGCCAGGGCCTCGCCGTCGAACTGCTCGAACACGGTCAGGACCACCGCCCGCGGGCCGCCGTCCTCGGCCCGGGCGTCGATCAGGAAGGTGCTGTTCTCAATGCCGTGGCGCGCCGCCTGCGCGTGCTCCAGCCGCAGCGCGTAGTCGGCCAGCAGGGCGGCCAGATCCCGATCATCGACACGGGTATAGACGGACATCAACATTTCCTAGTGTTCAACGCGAAAAAAAGGCCGGGGATGACCGGGCCGTTTGCTTGGGGCGATGGTATAACCCCTGTCCATTGGTGGAAATACACGCCGGGTTTAATTAAGGAGAAACCATGTCCCTGCAACACAAGATCGAGCGCACCACGGTGCGGACCCTGATGAAAATGCCCGGCGCCCTGGCCGGCCGGCTGGCCGGCATGGTGGAAAGCGTCAGCCGCGAGGGGCTGGACCCCAAGCTGCGCCTGCTGCTGGCCCTGGGTGACGGTCGCAAGGGCTTCCACGAGTTGCCGCTGGCCCAGGGCCGCGCCCTCTACGGGCACATGATCGACATGCTCGACGTGGACCGGCAAGAGGTGGCGCTGACCCGGGATATCCGCGTGCCGGTGGAAGGCGGCGATATGCTGGTGCGTCTGTATCGCCCCAAGAGCGCGCCCACCGAGGACAGCCCGGCGATCATGTTCTTCCATGGCGGCGGCTTCACCATCGGCAGCGCCGTGGAATACGACCGCCTGTGCCGCCACATTGCCAACGTCACCGGCGCGGTGGTGCTGAATGTGGACTACCGGCTGGCGCCGGAACACCCCGCGCCCACCGCCGCCGACGACTGCATTGCCGCCTGGCGCTGGCTCGGTGAGCAGGCCGGCGACCTGGGCATCGACACCCGGCGTCTGGCGACCATGGGCGACAGCGCCGGCGGCAATCTGTCCATCGTGGTGGCCCAGCAAGCGGCGCTCCAGGGGCTGTCCGTGCCCAAGCTGGTGGTGGCGGTGTACCCGAAAACCGACGGCGCCTCGGATATGCCCTCTATCACCCAGCTCGGCGGCGGCCAGGGCGGGCTGGACGGCGACATGATCCACTGGTTCCACAACCATTACATCCAGGACGACACCCTGGTGGGCGATTACCGCATCTCGCCGCTGCGCAACCCGGACATCGCCGGCCACCCGGACACCATCGTGGTCACCGCCACCGACCCGTTGCGCGACGAGGGCCTCGCCTACAGCGAAAAGCTCAAGGACGCCGGCGTTAACGTGGTCAACCTGGACTACCCGGAACTGGTGCACGGCTTCATCACCATGGGCGGCGCCATCCCCAGCGCCCGCAAAGCGGTGAACGCCATCACCCGGCAGATCAAAGAGCGCCTCTGACCGCGGATCCTGTGGGAGCGGGCCCGCTCCCACAAGGCGCTCCTGCAAGGTCTTGCGTTACACTATGCGCTCCATGTCTTATCCAACCCCAAGGACTGCCATGACCGAGCGTAAACCGATCATCCTTGTCGACGGCTCCTCCTACCTGTACCGGGCCTTCCACGCGCTGCCGCCGCTGACCACCTCCACCGGCCAGCCCACCGGCGCGGTGCGCGGCGTCGCCTCGATGCTGCGCAAGATGATCAACGACTACGACCCCGAGTACATGGCGGTGGTGTTCGACGCCAAGGGCAAAACCTTCCGCGACGAGCTGTTCGAGCAGTACAAGGCCAACCGGCCGCCGATGCCCGACGAGCTGCGCGAGCAGGTGCAGCCGCTGCACGACCTGATCCGCGCCATGGGCCTGCCGCTGATCATCGAGGACGGCGTCGAAGCCGACGACGTGATCGGCACCTTCGCGCGCATTTTCAGCGCCGAACAAAAGCCGGTGCTGATCTCCACCGGGGACAAGGACATGGCACAGCTGGTCAACGACCACGTCACCCTGATCAACACCATGAACAACGCCGTCTACGACATCGACGGCGTGCGCGAAAAATTCGGTGTCGGCCCGGAGCTGATTATCGATTTCCTGGCGCTGATGGGCGACAAGGTGGACAACATTCCCGGTGTCCCCGGCGTCGGCGAAAAGACCGCCCTGGCGCTGCTCACCGGTCTGGGCTCACTGGAAAAGATTTACGACAACCTGGACAAGGTCGCCGAGCTGAATTTCCGCGGCGCCAAGTCCATGGGCAAGAAACTGGAAGAACACCGCGAGCAGGCGTTTCTCTCCTACGAGCTGGCCACCATCAAGGTGGACTGCGAACTCAAGGAAGCTCTGGACGACCTCAAACTGCTGACGCCCGACGCGGAAAAGCTGGCCGGTTACTACCGCGATCTGGAATTCAAGGGCTGGCTCAATGAATTGCTGGAAGGCGACGACCCGGCGGTAGAGGGCGCTCCGGACATCGAGAGCGAACAGAGCATCGACCGGGACGGCTACCAGACCGTGCTTACCGAGGAAGAACTGGACGCCTGGCTCGACAAACTTAAGAAAGCCGAGCTGTTTGCCTTCGACACCGAAACCACCAGCCTTAATTACATGGAAGCGGACCTGGTGGGCGTCAGCTTCGCCACCGCCGCCGGCGACGCCGCCTACGTACCCTTCGGCCACGACTATCCGGGCGCGCCGGATCAGCTCGACCGCGCTCTGGTACTGGACAAGCTCAAGCCCGTTCTCGAAGACGAACAGAGCAAAAAAGTCGGCCAGAACCTCAAGTACGATATGAGCGTACTGGCCCGCGCCGGCATCACCCTGCGCGGCGTGGAATACGACACCATGCTGGAATCCTACGTGCTCGACTCCGTGGCCACCCGCCACGATATGGACTCCCTGGCGCTGAAATATCTGGGCCACAAAAACATCAGCTTCCAGGAGATCGCCGGCAAGGGCGTCAAGCAGCTCACCTTCAACCAGGTCGGGCTCGATGAAGCCGGCCCCTATGCCTCCGAAGACGCGGACATCACCCTGCGCCTGCACCAGACCCTGTGGCCACGCCTGGAAAAAGAAGCGGGCCTGAAAAGCGTGTTCCACGACATCGAAATGCCGCTGGTGCCGGTGCTCAGCCGCATCGAGCGCAACGGCACCTACGTGGACGCGGACATGCTCAAAAA